>QHXE01000104.1 GCA_003222835.1 Acidobacteriota bacterium
GGCGGCACCTTGTCTCCGAGGTTCGGCCAGCCATCTTGGCGCTTATGGGCGCGGTGATTTTTCTTTTACTCATCGCCTGCGCCAATGTTGCAAATCTTCTATTGGTACGCGCCTCTTTGCGGGAACGGGAGCTTGCAGTTCGCGCGGCAATCGGCGCAACTTGGTGGCATCTCGCCCGCCAGATGCTATCCGAGGCATTTCTGCTTGCCGCTATGGGCGCGGTGGCGGGCCTCGGACTTGCATGGCTTGGCATTCACGAATTGCTGGTTATCGCCCCAGCGAATCTTCCGCGCCTCGATACCATTCGAATCGACTCTGTCGTACTGGCGTTCACGGCTGGCGCTGGTCTATTAGCCGCAGGGATTTTCGGCATGGCCTCCGCTTGGCGCGCCTGGCGGCCGGACGTCATGAATGTGCTTCGGGGCAGTAGCCGAAACGAAGGTCTTGCCAGCGGCGGCTTGTTGCGAAAACTAGTAGTGGTGGCAGAAGTTGCTCTCTCCTTCGTGTTGCTAATCGGATCAGGACTGATGTTCCGCAGTTTCCTCGAACTCCAGCGCATCGATCCCGGCTTTGACCCCCACGGCCTTCTGACCTTTCAAGTTCTGGGAGGAGGCGGAAACACACAGGATCAGCGTGCTGCTTTCACGCGCCAAATCCAGGAGCGCTTGCGCGCCATTCCTGGCGTCCAGGGCGTTACCGCCTCGTTTCCCTTTCCTCTCACTGGGGGCTTCCATCCCATCCGCTGGGGAACCGGGGAGGCACTCGCCGATGCAAGCAAGTTTCAGGCCGCCGATGATCAGAGTGTGCTTCCCGGCTACTTTGAGGTGATGCGCACACCTTTGCTCGCGGGCCGCACGTTTACCGATGCGGATAACGCACCCGGCCGCAACGTGGTGCTTATTGACCAGTTGCTGGCGGATAAGGCCTTCCCTCACCAATCGGCGGTCGGTGAGCGCATTCTCATCCGTACCCGCACACCGGAGCCCGAATGGGTCGAGGTAATCGGCGTGGTCGCGCATCAACGCGAGGAGTCGCTGGCCGAGCGAGGACGCGAACAGGTGTACCTTGCCGACGCGTTTCTGGGCTCCGGCGTGGTCCAAAATTGGGCGGTGCGCGTGGGCAACGATCCGGCAAGTTACGGAAGGGAAATTCGCGCAGCGATTAAAGCGCTCGACCCGCACCTTCTGATCACAGAGATGCAGCCTATGGAAACTCTTGTCGACCACGCGCAGGCTGGCACGCGCTTTTCGCTATTGCTCATCGGTGTGTTCGCAGTGATCGCAGGACTGCTGGCAGGCGTAGGGCTCTATGGCGTGCTTTCGACTGTTGTGCGACAGCGCACCGCTGAGATCGGCATTCGTATGGCCCTGGGCGCGGGGCCCGCCAGAATCTTCAGCCTTGTTGTGGGACAGGGATTGCGCCTCACTGCCACCGGCCTCGCCGCCGGTCTGATCGCAGCATTCGCCCTCACACGCGGGATGACCACAATGCTGGTGGGAGTCAAGCCTACCGACCCCGCGACTTTCGCTACAATGGCGGTAGTCTTCTTCCTGATCGCCGCGATAGCGTGCTGGCTGCCGGCGCGACGCGCGGCGAATCTCGACCCGACGGTGGCTCTGCGCGACGAGTGATAGCCTTAAGTTTGCGGTTACATCAACGCGCTGCAACTAACCGGAGGGCCATCTGAGTTCAGGGCCCGACGAAACCTCGCTTCCCCCAACGAGAGCCAGGGGGCAGTCGTCCGGCGTTAATCAGCGATAGAAAGCCACCAGCCATTGCCCGCACACCAACAGGTGTCGTCAGGTTTTGAATTACGTCGTAAGGTCCGCACATTATTGGAATCACCACGCTTGAATGCGGCAGACAACTTCTGTGCAGTCTCCTCATCGCGCGCTCCAAAGCAGGGGACAAACATCGCATCGCAGACGAATCGTGCATCAAAGTGGTCGGTGGCAGTGCGCGTTACAAGAAGCATGCCGCCCGCACCGGGCATTCCTCCAGGACCGTCGGCCGGGGTAAGGGGAAATAGCAAGCGACCATTCAATTGCAGGGCGTCTAGCCAAACGTTCAATGGCGCTGTCGCTCCCGCATTCACATAGATCGCATCGCAAGCTGGCAACGGCGCTTCTGACCCAGAGCGTTCCTGCACGGTGACATTTGAAAGATCGCTGAGGTTTCGGATAGCGTTCTGTGCCAGGTCATGCTCGACCTCATAGGCCACAACCGTCCCCGTCTCGCCCGTAAGCCTCGCCAACAGCGCCGTGTAGTAACCGGTTCCAGCCCCCACATGGAGGACCTTCTCCCCTTGTTTCACGTTTAGCGCCGCGAGACTAATTGCGTGAAGACTAGGCTCACCGTTGTTGATTCGGCGTTCCGGCGCAAGAGCCACGACGACGTCTTGATACAGGAACGCAGGGTCATCGGTAGGAGTCTCGACGTAATTGCCCCGGGCAAATACTTTCCACGGTCCGATACCGATAAATCGCTCTCTCGGGGTAGATGCAAACGCGTGTTTAAGCCGTTCGTTCTTCGCTGCTCCGGCGCTCGTGGTGACCAACTCTGCGTAGAAGTGCCGGTATGCTTCTAATCGGTTCACGTACCACCCCCAAAGACATTTGCAAATTGTCGGGTCCACCCACTACGTCAGGAGGATTCTAAACCTGACGGTGAGTAGGAGCGTTAATGAAGTGCGAGATGCCTGGACTCATGTGGACGTGTAGTCGCCTCTGCCCGTCACGGTCCGGAAACGGCGTTCGAAGAGACGAGAACGCAGCGACCTTCAACGAAACCTCGCTTCCCTCAAACGGGACTGGACCGTTTCACAGGACCGGCAGCTAAGTGGCGAGCGAGCGGACTCAACTGGCAGAGTAACGTCCGTTCGCAACCGGCGGCCACCGATCAGCGAAATAGCTGACCACGGCAACAACACTCGAATGCATCGCCCTACCAGCTTCGCGAACTACTCATTTCTCAGTGCCCGTAGAGGATCAATCCTCGCAGCCCTCCTCGCCGGCAGATAACAAGCCAGCAGTGCAGCGAACGCCAGCAGAACTGCGACCCCACCGAGCGCGATGGGGTCGGCACGTTTCACGTGGAAGAGGATTCCCTTGAGCAGAGACGTTGCCGCTGCGGCTCCCGCCGCGCCGACGATCAGTCCTGCCAGCACCAACTGCATTCCGTTCCCTATTACCAGCCGGAACACGTCACGCGGGCGCGCTCCCAATGCCATGCGCACACCGATTTCGCTGATGCGCCGTGCCACGGAGAATGACAGCAAGCCAAACAAGCCCACACACGTCAGCCCGAGCGCCAATCCGCTGAACACACCGCACAGCGCGGCGATTAGCCGATCCTGATGCAGGGACTCGTCAACCTGCTCACGCAGCGTTTCCATGTGAAGGATCGAAATGGAACTGTTGAGCGACCGAACCAATTGGGCAACCGGCCCCGAAAGGCTGCTAGCATTTTTCTGTGCGCGCAGCACCAAGAACTTGAGATACCGGTCTTCCCCCCGGGTCGAGGGAAGGTAGAAAAAATCAGGTGCTTGTTCGCGGAGATCGTTGTACTTGGAGTCGGCCACGACGCCGATAATTTCCATCGGAGGGCGATTTCCTTCCACGAATCGGAATCGTTTACCAAGGGGACTTTCCCCGCCGAAATAATGCCGCGCCATCGCGCGGTTGATGATGGCCGCCGATCCGGGTCCTGGAGCGTCATGGTCAGTGAAATCGCGGCCCGCAAGCAGCGGTATGCCCATGGTCTCGAAATATCCTGGGGTCACGGAATTGAATAACGCGTGCGACGTCTCGAGGGGCTCGCGCCGGCGGCCCTCAACTGCGAGGTTCACGCCCCGCACAAATCCGCTGACGGGCGGAAACGACGCAAGCGCGGCGGATTGTACTCCAGGAAGATTTTTTGCCCGTTCAAAGAGTTGGCTGTAAAAACCGCGAATTTGCTCGGTGGTGATCGGGATGCCCCCAACATCAAAGCTGACTGCGAGCACGCGATCGCGATCAAATCCGACGTCCAGCGTTTCTAGGTTCACGAGGCTGTGCATCAGCAAGGCAGCCGCTGCGAGCAGCGTGACGCAAAACGCCACCTGCGCGATGATCATGGCCCGCGCGGCTCGCGATTTCGATTGCGACTGGCTCGATGCCGAAGATTGAACCTTGAGCTCCTGTGCCAGATCGGCGCGAGTGGAAAGGAGCGTCGGCATCAGCCCGCTCAACACTGTCGTAAGAGTCGCGATTCCCGCGGTAAACCACAGGACTCTGCCGTCGAGCCCCGCCTTGATCAGAACCGGATAATTGGCGGTCGTGAGAGACGCCGTCAGCAGGCGGTTTGCCCATAATGCCGCCAGCAGGGCGAATGCCGTTCCAGCGAGGGCAAGCAGCGCGGACTCGACGAGGAGCTGCCGTATTAGACGCACCCGTCCAGACCCAAGCGCAAGCCGCACGGTTATTTCTTTTCGGCGCGCCATTCCGCGGGCCAATTGGAGGTTCGCGACATTGACGCACGCAATCAACAGAATGAGGCCCACGGCCATCAGGGCGATTCGGCCAGGTAGCAAATAGCGTCCACGAGTATCTGAAAGCCCGCGCACCACTGGAGTCAGCACGAGCCTAGCCATGGCCTGTTGAATTTCGATTGCAGGTACCGTAGATGCGCGCTTCGCCTCCTCGAAAGGTGTTTGGAGCTCTGCAACTGCTTGATCAACCCCCATGCCTGGCTTCAAGCGGCCAATGATTTTGACCCACATATCCGCGACTGAGACGCGATGGTCGCGAAATGCGCTATGGCTGCGTAGTAGCGGGAACGCATGGATGGGCAGGTAGAAATCGGGCGGTTGATCTGGCTCAATTCCAGAAAAGTCCGGAGGCGTCACGCCGATGATCGTATAGGGGAGATCTTGAATCGAAAGCGTTTGACCGATGACTTTTTCATCCGTGTTAAACGCACGTCTCCAGTAGTCAAAGCTCAGAACGATAACGGGGGTACCGTATGGTCCTTCATCATCGCTTGGAGCAAGGAGATGGCCGAGAATTGGCCGTGCGCCGAGGACGGGGAAATAAGTGCCGGTCACGAACTCTCCGTCCGCCGACGATCTAGCCCCATTCCGCACGACATCGAATCCTCCCATAAGGTTGTAGGCCATCACCCCGGAGAACACGCGGCTCTTGCTGTAGATATCGTAGGCGGAGAATTCCAGGATGTTCTCCGATGCCAGACTCCCGGCGGCATGGACAAGAATGAGCTGTTCGGGATTCTGGACCGGCAATTTGCGAAGCAGCAGGGGATCGAGGACGGAAAACACGGCCGTGTTTGCGCCAATTGCCAGAGCCAGAGTCGCTACCGCTGTCGCACAATGCTCCCATCGTGCACCTCGGAGTCGCTGCTCCGCTAAACCGGAATTTCCATTCTTGAGTCCCTAGGCAGAAAGCATTCTACGCCTGTGCCTTGCGTTGGGACGATCTGGAGTGGTTTCTCAGGTTTCTCATCCAGGTCGTCCCCTCGGGGCTCCGCAGGTGCCAGACTACCCCTAATCCGGGCTTTGGGCGTGAGCCGGAAGGCCGAATTAATTACCGGACCGCCCAACTTGTCCTTTGCGAGAGTATCAAGGGGACCCTCACCGAAATGAAGACCGCTGGGCGTGAGAAGATTAAGTCTGGCACGCCCGATGGTTGGAGCAGGTGACCTAGTTTCTTTCCAAGGGCCAATTACTTGTGCAACTGCGCTGCCAACTCGAAGCAACTCGTCGATAGTGGTGTCGAGCGTGCCGTCCGGTCTCTCCCAAACGACCCCCGCACCGCTGTAATTGTAGTATCGCGCATGATGGTCGGCGTATCCCGCAACGAGGTCGGGACCGACCTTCATTCCAACTTCAACCACTACACCGAGGACATTCTTCGATAGCTCTCGAATTGGAGTCACTCCCAACTCCGCAAGGAAGTGGTACGCCTGGAGGTAGTGGCGCGATTCGAGTCCCGGAATTTCCAGAATCCCTTGCAGGGCTGCCGTCGCACTTTGTGTGTCGCGGGATTCGATAAAGTGCCGTGCTCGTTCAAATGAAGCCCATGGTTCAGAAGTCGTTTGCGTCGAGAATGAAGCCCACTGGGAAAGCGGCATGTCGCCGAAAAGCGTCTCCCGAATCTCCGTTGTTACTGGTTTTGGCTTTTCTTTTCGCCAATCAAACAAGACAATTACCTCTAACGATGGTGGAATCTTACCGCACCTTTTCTTCGGTTAGGTCCCGAGCCGCAAAATTTAGTCGTTACGAAACCTGAAAAGCCGGCAAGACGTCTCATCCTATGCAAGGCTGTTGGTCAGTCCAGTCGGCGGCGCATCTTGCAGCTCCTCAAGAAGCGAGTTGACGACTCCGCTGTTCGACAGGAGGCGCTTATGATCGTGCGCGCGGTTATACTCTCCGGTTTCCTTCTGCTTTCCAATGCCGCTTTCGCACAACATCCTTCCGGGAGTGCTCCCGCCCCTCAGCCCCCGCCGCCACCGCCCACGC
>QHXE01001117.1:0-389 GCA_003222835.1 Acidobacteriota bacterium
TGAAATTAGGGATAATTCTCGCCAAATCTTGCTAGCGAATTATCTCGATTACTCCAACCCGATGACCCGAAGGTTTGATGATCGTCGCTCTCGTCGTACCCAAGTCTTCGGTGGTCAGCAGCAAGCCGAAATCATCGAATGAAGTTTCCGATCTGATCTCCGCTTCGTTGCGGCCTTTGACGTTAACAATCTCACCCAACCTCTGATATTGGTTGTCAGGCGAGACGGCCCAAAGAATGTAGGCCGTGCCTTTCGGCGCGTCCTTCAGATCGTGAAAGTGCATGAGAACTTCTGTCGCGTTGCCATGCTTGCGCGGCTTGATGAAGATGTTGGCCCGCGAGCCTTCCATCGCGCCACTGAAGTTGATCTTCAGCTTAGTCTCGTCTCCA
>QHXE01001117.1:398-747 GCA_003222835.1 Acidobacteriota bacterium
CCTCGCCCACTGCGCTCGTAATCGGAATTACGGTCATGCCTGTCGGCACCTCGCTGCGAAAGAATATTTTTGTGTTTGCGTCATAGGCGGTCAGTGCGGCTTCGGGTGAGCCCACCAGCATGAACCGTGTTAATGGCGTGGTGGTGGTAAATGTGCCGATGCCGTTCGTCACATCGACCTGTCCCAAGAGCGTGGGGGCCCCGGTCGGATCGACCGCATAGACATTCATCGCAGTCACGTCGGGTGGCAGGCTGGTTAGATTAAGTTTGATCGTGGCGCCGCTCGGGTCGCGCAGGATTGTGGCCCTGCCGGTCGCGCCCGCCAAACCTACGGGATTCAAAGTGACTAT
>QHXE01000105.1 GCA_003222835.1 Acidobacteriota bacterium
GACGTTCGTGTAAGGCAAGTATTTTGGGCATGACTATTGAGCATCTACGCCACGTACTGTCTTCCAGAACTCGGTTCGATGTACAAGCCCGGACAGGCGACTCACAACTGCTCCGCGGTCATGGAACTGTAAGGGCTTTAAGACCAAACTCCGGAACGGTCATTTTTGACGAAGCCGGTTTGTGGACGTTCGAGGATTGCTCGAATATTGCTTTCCACAACATTTATTCCTGGTCTCTGCAAAGCGAGAGTCCGACTCTCAGTCTCTCGCATTTGCGCTACGGCCGGAACGCCGCCGTGCATTTGGTGGACTTCATCGAGGCCCCTGGAAACGAATGGGAAAGCGCCTCGCCTTACGCGTGCGGAGCCGACATCTATACGGCTCGGATCAATTATTCAGGTTGCGTTTTGAAATTATCCTGGAGGATCCACGGACCAGATAAGCGGCAGCAACTCGACTACACGTACGTCGAATAGGATCTGCCCGGTCGCTTATTGCGCTTCCTGCACCAGTCGCGCGAACTCATGTAACTCGTTTCCCTTTAGTACCAGATTGGGCCTTCTGATATTGTCGTGGCATCGCACGGTAAATCGATGAGTAACGAATTGCATGCGCGTCCGCTGGGTATTACGGCGCTCATTATTTTCTTTCTGGCCGGCACCCTGATTAGTTTCGTCGCGGCTGTATCATTGCTTGTTCCCTCCCCCTTCTTCGAGTCGATGTGGCATGTCAATCCCCGCGGGCATGATGGGCTAGTCCGTATTGGACTGTGGGGAGTAGCTCTCCTCTTGGCGGCGTCGATCTCCTGTGGCGCAGCCGCGATCGGGCTCTGGCTAAGGGCTCGTTGGGGCCATGGAATTGCGGTCGCGCTCATAACAATTAATCTCTTGAGCGACTTCGCTAACGCAGTTATGGGTACAGAGCCCAGAGCAATAGTAGGAGTCCCTATTGCTTTCGCGTTGCTGCTGTATCTGTTACGTAAACGGGTGAGAGCGTTCTTCAAGCCCGGTAGTTGAAGGAGCATTGTTAGGGCCGCAGCCCGTTGAAAATTGATCAATTTCCAAGTGGCCAATACGTGGCCAAAAATAACAGGACGTGACGTATACGCGATGGTAAGGAATGGGAAAGAACGGGAAAACTCTTGATTTCTCTTGGTGGCTGCAACTTTTGAAAAGGCAAATACTTAGCGTTTTGCCGGTAGTCCGATTCGCAATGCGGAGGTCAGGGGTTCGATCCCCCTCTGCTCCACCAATAGCACTCATCGTTTCAATGATTTACTGTCGCTGACCTTCGTTTTGGTGCAATGCGGCGGTCAGGGCTTCGATCCCCTCTGCTCCACCAATAACGTTCATTGTTTCAATGATTTACCAGTGCTGACCGTCGTTTCAGTGTAATGCGTCGGTCAGGGGTTCGAGCCACCTTTGCTCTACCAATAGAATCAAGCACTTACGGAGACCGCGTGTCCTGCCGTTTTCCCGTTTTCGGGGTTTTTGGCGTCAGGTTGACGTGAAGATCGGGGGACCTCAATCTGATTGTGAGGCCCTCGGTCCCATCTGGGTGACGGGAAAGCCGAGTCTATGCAGCGGGCTGAAATAGTCTTCATAACTCCAAGGTCATCGGTTCGAGTCTGGCTCCCGCTACGAATTTCTCCAATTCTCTCAATCAGTAACAGGCTAGCTCGCAATTCGGCGCGGGCTTCAAGATCGCATTTTTGTCGTAAACTTTTTCGTTTCCCGGCGTGCAGATCAGATTACAATCTGCGAAAAACCTCAACATTCTTGAGATTGGTGAGTGATATTTGCGGGTGCTTGGGAGCAAGACTCCCAAGTTCTCCGCTCAAAATATATCGGATGTCCTGCGAGTATGATGAAGGACGGGTCGAAACTCTCATGGTCTACGATCAAACCACGATGGTAGTCCATCGAGTTTTTTTGTAGTTGGCTGCGCTTTAGCCGCTCGGAAGGCAATCAACAATAACGACAATTATAGATATTTAGGGCGGCCCCGGGATTTGTCAGCGAAAGGCATTCTTTCAGTGGGCCTTCAACAGCGCAGTTCTCAAGTTCTCTTTGACCTCGACTTTCCCTGTTGTTCGGCCCGCGTCGAACTCTTCGCCAGCCGATTTCTCACGTCGATGATGTGGTTCGACATTACCGGAAACGCGAGCTCCCCATCTCTATTCTGGACTGCCTCAAAAACTTCCCGGTGTCGGTCTACGACGTGCTTGAGAACGTCGATCGATGGGTGAAGATACGTGATGACCTGCGATGCTACTTCGAGCATCGATTCCGAGAGCATTTCCAAAATGGGATTCCGCGCGGCGCGCGCGATCAATTTGTGGAATTTCAGATCGAAAGAACTAGGGGGCTCTCCACTCTCGACAGCCCCAGACATTTTTTCTATTACCTGTCTCATTTCTTCGAGGTCTTCCGGTTCGGCGCGCTGGGCCGCAAGCCGCGCCGCTTCCGGCTCGAAGATTAGGCGCGCTTCGACGATGTTATCCATTGTGACTTTGCGCAACTGTAAGAGTGTTTGGAAAGGACGACTTACCAAACGGTGATCGGGATCGGCGACAAAGACGCCGCCATTGACACCTTTCTTGATGTAAATGACGCCGGTCTGCTCAAGCCCGCGCAATGCCTCGCGCACTGAGGTGCGACTGGCGGCAAACTGTTCTGCCAGCGCGCGCTCGTTCGGGAGACGATCACCAACCTGAAACTTGCCGCTCATGACCGCATCTCTGATCTGGTGCAAGATCTCGTCAGAGATTCTTTGGTTTTTGACAGGTTCAAACATTTGCTTCAGCGCCAGAAAGAAAAAGGGCGAGTGGACTTACTTTAGCGATAATCATAGTTCTTCCAGCTCATGTTTCCGACAAATTTACCTACACAGCGGATAGCTCTTGCATCTCGAGCAGCCCTGCCCGGCTCAGCACCTCATCGAGCTTGCTATGCTGCTCCCCAGGAAGCACCGCTAGCGGCAGGCGGACCTCGGGCGTTTCAAGAAGACCTATCCGCCACATCATATACTTCAAGGGAATTGGGTTTGTATCGAGAAAAATCGCTTGATTCAGTTCGAACAATTCAAAGTGCAACCGCCGCGCTGCCATCAAGTCTCCTCGATCGACCGCCTGGCACGTCGCCGCAACGCGCGCCGGCGCAAGATTTCCAACCGCATTCATCAAACCCGCTGCGCCAATGACCAGCATCGGCAGGCTGAGCGCCTCCAGGCCACAGAAAATCCGAAACTCTGATCCCAACAGCGCGAGGGTCTCCGTGAGATATTCGAAATCGTTTGCCGCGTGCTTCAACCCGACGAGATTCGGAAGACGCTCAGCGATTTTGGCGAGCGTCGCGGGAGTGATAGAAACCGCGGCGCGACCGGGTATGTGATAAATCATCAACGGCAGAGCGGTGCGCTTTCCAATCTCTACAAAATATTCAACCAGGCCGCGCTGTGGCGGCTTGATGTAGTAAGGCGTGACAACCAACAGGGCATCAGCGCCAGCTTCCTCTGCGCTCACAGTTAGTCCGATTGTTTCAGCAAGCGATTGTGATCCAGTTGCCGCCACTACGGGAATGCGTTTTGCGACAGTCTCGACCGCGATGTTCACCAACTCGCACCTTTCTTCAATTGTGAGGCTGCTGGGTTCTGCGGTTGTGCCGTTGACTACCACGCCGTGCGAGCCTTCGCGCACTTGGCGCTCGATCAACTCGGCGTACTTGTCGAGATCGACCTTGCCGTCTCGAAACGGCGTCACAACCGGCGTGTATGAGCCGCGCAGAAAGTTTGGCTTCAATGCAATCATTTGAGTGTCGCAAACTGTCAGTTTGCGTTTTCAGCTATCAACTCGCGCTCCGCAACCTAACAGGTTGCGCTACATCGCGATTGGTCGAAAACCCCGTTGACAATCCAAGTAACTTGGGTTCGCCTCGCAAGTCTTCGTGCCAAAGCAATGAGCCCAACGCGAGATGCAGCGGCTGATCCTGAATGGTCAATTCGTAAACGTCCTCATCTTTCGAGGCGTGGTTGTGTACGGCCCAGCCTGGCGCGCTCAACATTAAATCGCCTGCCTCCCATTCGTATCGCTGTCCTTCGACCGTGCTGTATCCGCGGCCATGGAAATAATAATTCACCGCGGCAGAGACGTGACGATGCGGACGATCGACGATGTTCTTCGGACGGATCGTGATGGTCGCAAAGAACGTATGCGTAGTTCCATTGGTGCGGCCGGTGGCCGGGTCATACATCAAATAGAGCCGCCGGCCGGCGTAGCTCTTGCCCAAATCCCGGAGCTTGTCTAACTCAGCTTTGACCTTTTCCCACGGCCAATGAAGTGGTTTCACTTCGATATGATCGGGATTGATTAGCTTTTCATAAGGCATCAAGCAGGCGCCCTCTTCAGTCAATGGGAAAGTTCCGAACGGACTGATCTTCGTTGGATCGATTGACTCTTCGATGCGCGCGTGTGCGATCTCTGCTGTCGCTTCAGGATTTTCGTCGAGGATATACACATTCAGCTTTTCCAGAAGCGGCGAGTTGCCATAACTGAGCCTCACCTGCAACTCGTCTGTGTCGTTGAGATGTTCGTAGACAGACCACGGCGGTGTTGTCCAGACGTCATATTGCTTGTAATCAATTCGTTTGCCGTCAACGATCGTGTATCCACCTCCGCGAATGCAAAAATCTACCAGCGATGCATTGTGCCGGACGGGCCGCGTGCTCTCGCCGGGTTTGAGCACGCAAATTGAAACGGCGATCGTGTAAGCCAAGCCATCACCGATTCCGGTCTGCGGATGTGAAACCCTCGACTCGCGCCGCCCATTTGCCGGAGCCGAAAGATCTGCTAGCCGCTCGATCTCGGCATCGATGTCTTTCTTCTTGATCACGACCGGCGGGATCAAACGCGGCGGTTCAGTTACCGCCCCGGTGCGATCGACAAATCTAAATTCTTCCATCTCGTCTTCCTTCTAGTGGCGCAAACTGTTAGTTTGCTGCTCTGTCTTGTTCAACTCCTGGGGCAAACTAGACAGTTTGCTCTACCTCACGATGCAATCGCGGCGCGGCTTTCTCGGGATGAGCAAACTCGCGGCCCAAGCCATCAGCGCGCGCTTTTCGATAAATTTCAACCCCTAATGCGAGATCCGAAATGCCCATCCCCAGAGACTTGAACAGCGTTAGATCGCCGCTCGCGCCGCGTGACTCACCTCTCGCAACGAGATCAGCCAGTGAGCTTACGCGTTTCCATCCTTCTTGATCGCCAGCGCCGAACAAATCCATCAATTCTCGCGAGAGCTTCTGCGCCTGCGGC
>QHXE01000106.1 GCA_003222835.1 Acidobacteriota bacterium
ATTCGACAGCAGACTTGGTCGCCGCGATTAACTAACCGGACAAGTGCGGCGTCTAACGATCCTGGAACACCTGAGATTTAAAGTCTCAGAACTGGAGTCATCATGGCTACTGAAGTTGTAATGCCGCAGATGGGCGAGTCCATTGCGGAAGGGACGATCACAAAATGGCTGAAGAGCGTTGGCGAGCATGTCGAGCGCGATGAGCCTTTGTTCGAAATCTCTACCGACAAAGTCGACGCTGAGATTCCCTCGCCCGCCGCCGGCACACTTACCGAGATCAAATTCAAAGAGGGCGAGACCGTAGAAGTTAACACGGTGGTCGCGGTGCTTGATGGCGCGGGCGACAAGCGGCAACCAAAACCTGAAGCCGCATCCGCGAAAGAGGAACCAACTGAGCAAGCAGAGCCTGAAGCCGAAGTTGTCGCCGCTGAACCGGCGCCTGCTGAACCTGCGGAAGCCGAACCTGCGCCTGCTGAACCTGCGGAAGCCGAACCTGCGCCTGCTGAACCCGCGAAGGCCGAAGCGCCGGCCACGATCGAACGGCCCAAGCCGGTAATCACAACTGAACCTGAACGCAAACCAGCGTCTCCGGCTGCTCACAAAACTGAAGTAAAGCCTTTGGTAAGAAAGCCGGACGCGCCAGGCGCTTCCGTAACGCCCGCGCGTCGGGAGGACGCCGAGACGACCGCCGAAGAATTGCGCCGCACAAAGTCGAGCCCGCTGGTACGCAAAATCGCGGAAGAACACGGCATCGACATCGCGCAGCTTGAAGGCACCGGCATGAGCGGCCGTGTGACGAAGAACGATATTCTCAGCTTTATCGAATCGGGCGCGCCCGCTCAATTAGCCGGCGCGCCGACGAAAGCATCGCCGGAAGCTCCGGCTAAGCCTTCCGTGTCCGCTCCTCCGGCTGGTGCGCCAGGAACGCAGCCGGTCTCTGCGATCAAGCCGACCGAAGGCGATCGCGTCGAGCAAATGAGCGTGATGCGCAAAAAGATTGCCGAACACATGGTGCTCTCGCGCCAGACTTCCGCGCATGTCACGACCGTGTATGAAATCGACATGACGAAGGTCGCCAAGCTGCGCGATGAAAATCGCAAGATTTTCCACGAACGCACCGGCACGAAACTGACTTTCATGCCGTTTATTTTCAAAGCCGTGACCGATGCAATTCGCAAATTCCCGATCTTCAACTCGCAGGTCAGCGGCGATCAGATCGTCTACAAACGCGACATCAATCTCGGCATGGCCGTCGCGCTCGACTGGGGATTGATCGTGCCGGTGATCAAGCGCGCCGACGATCTTTCAATTTCGGGATTAGCTCGCGCGGCAAACGATCTCGCCGATCGCGCGCGCGCGAAACAACTCAAGCCTGACGAGGTTGGCGGCGGCACGTTCACGATCACCAATCCCGGCGTGTTCGGTGGGCTATTCGGCACACCGATCATCAATCAGCCACAGGTGGCGATCCTCGGTGTCGGCAAGATCGAGAAACGAGCCAGAGTCCTCACCACGCCCGACGGCGAAGATTACATCGCCATTCGCCACCTGGCGTACTTCGCGCTCAGCTTCGATCATCGCATCATCGACGGTGCTGACGCGGAAAAGTTCCTCGCTTATATTAAGGAACATCTCGAGAATGCGCAGTTTGCGATTTGAGTCCATCGCCGATCGCGTCAGAACCGGGAGCGGTAGCGACCGGCCTGGGTACGCAGTCGTCCCGACTGCCTGTGCATGCGTCCGTGCTGAGGCTAAGCAGTCGGGGACGACTGCGTACCCAGGCCGGTCGCCCACCGCTCGCGGTTCTGACACCGAAACCAGAATTGTTTTTCACAACATCGGAGGCAGTCTGTTGCAATCGCGTAGCGAACGAATGATCAATCTTTGCTATCTTCCTCTTACTCACCGATCTCTCTTGACTTGATCCAATTGTTCGGTACTATGCGGACAATGAGTTGATGAATCGGTTCACCAGCTTCATTGGTCTTTTCGAAAGTTCCTGTCTGCTTTGTTCCAGCGGACAACGCTAGGCGCGAGTTTGCTATCGAACTCGCGTAAACCCGACGCGCCGTTGGCCGTCCTAACTTTAAATTAAGGAGTTCAAACCATGATCACTAGTTTCAGAATGTTTCGGTCATTTGCGCTCGCCTTCGGTTTGGCGCTCGTGCTTTCCCCATTGGCCCTCGGACAAGACAACAATAAATCAACTGCTAGCAGAGCCCGCACAGTCGCCAGTGGCGAGAAGATGAAGATCAAAGGCGTGGTCGTTAAGCGCGACGTTGACACGTTCACAGTTCGAGACCTGACGGGTAACGACACTGTGGTGCGCCTGACGGACAAAACTTCGGTGAAGTCTAGTGGCGGGTTTCTGCGCAGCGGCAACAACTATGCAGCAACCAACATCCTGCGCGGTCTGAATCTTGAAGTCGAAGGACGCGGCGGTTCCAGTGGCGAGTTGATTGCCGACCGGGTAAGGTTCAACGAAACGGATTTGCGCACCGCTCGGACCGTGGAAACGCGCGCCAATCCACTTGAAGAACGGGCAACCGCGACGGAGGGTCGTCTCAGCGAAGTCGAACAAAACGCTCAGAAGCTGTCGGGGCAACTCGATGAACTTGCAGCCGTTTCAAATGCCGCACGAGGCGGAGCGAAAGCCGCCCAGGATACTGCCGACCAGGCTGTCGCCGGCGTAAATGCCACGAACGAGCGCATCTCAGCGCTGGATGATTACACTCCGATGGAAAACACAGCCGTGAATTTCCGAACCGGAAGCGCGGTGCTGTTGCCTGATGCGAAAACAAAGTTGGACGAGATCGCGACGAAGGCTTTGAATGCGAAAGCTTATGTCGTGGAAGTGACCGGCCACGCCGATGCAACCGGTAATGCGAACTTCAATCGCCAGCTCAGTCAACGGCGCGCCGATGCAGTGATTCGTTATCTGGTCGAGCAGCACAAGATTCCGTTGCGTCGCATCATTACGCCGTATGGCTTTGGCGCCACGGAACCGATTGCCGATAACAAGACGCGCGAGGGCCGGTCGCAAAATCGTCGTGTGGAAGTCAAAATTCTGGTTAATAAGGGCCTGACGCAACCGGCGCCGACGATGACCAGGCCGGGCAGCAGTGGAAACTAACGCAAGTTATAGAGTTTTGCTATGCGTTAGTGAGCAGCAACTTAACAAGTTGCTCTACATGGGCCAACGATCATGCCGTCAGAAGGTGTCAAATAATTGATTTGGGCCAGCAACCCGATGCAGACTGGCGGCATGAGGAGTTGGTTGATGCATCTCGATAACCGGAAGAAATCTTATGCGCCGGCGTTGGTGTTGACCACGCTGGCGTTCTTTTCTTGCGCCGCGATTTTTCTGAGCGTGCCCGCCGGCGCACAAAAGATCAAGCAGCTACCGCCTCCGCCCCCGGCTCCACGCTACAAACCAAAGCCCACCCCAACACCTGAATACGAAATAGTCCGCGTCAGCTCTAATTTGGTCATAGCGCCGGTTTCAGTTACTGATGCGAAAGGTCAACCGGTGCTGGGTTTGAAGAGCGGTGATTTTCGCATCGAAGAGGATGGGCGCGCGCAGGAGATTGTGCAGATCGGCGATCCAGAACAGGTGCCGCTTGATATTGCTCTCCTGATTGACGTTTCGAGTAGCGTTAGTGAGCGGTTTGCTTTTGAGGAACAGGCAGCCACGCGCTTTCTTAAACAAGTGTTGAGGTCGGCGGATCGGGCGACTATATTCGCGATCGATCGCACTCCGCGACTGGAACAGGCGCTTACGAGCGCCCCCGTTGCGTCGGCTAAATTGATGACGATTAAGGCCGCCACGGGTCCGAGCCCGACGGCTTTCTACGATACCGTGAGGGAAGCGGCGCGTTATCTCGCGAAGAATACTCCTGAGCAACATCGACGCGTGATCTTAGTCATTTCTGATGGGGAGGATAATTTCAGTAATCTGGTTCGCGATTCGGCAGTCGCGGCTTATCGCGCTACCAAAGATGAGAATGATTCGACGCCGGCGGCTCGGCAACGAATTCGCACGGCGTCAGAGGCGGCGCTTCTTGCTGGTCACCGTAAAGCTCAAGAGGAAGTGCAACAGGAAGTTCAAAAGGCCAACGCGGTCTTCTATGCGATTAATCCAAGTGGACAGGCTCTAAGGTTAAATGTCATCAGCACGCGGGCACAGAACGGCATGCAAAACCTTGCGATCGCAACCGGAGGAACGGCGTTCGTTCCTGAAAAGACTGAGAATCTTGAAGCGGTTTTCGATCGGATTGCCAGCGAACTTCGTTCGCAGTATCTGCTTCAGTACTATTCCAATAACAAATCCGGCGGCGCGAGTTTTAGGCGAATTAACGTGAGCACGCCGGCACAACCGCAGTTGCACGTTAGAGCACGCGAAGGCTATTTTCCGAAAGGGAAATGAGGCGTTGACTTCTTCGTTGGCGGGCTTGACACCCTCCCTGACGGTCGGGTTTCTGACTCGCGGCATTTTGCGCACTTGCAGCCCGTCGGTTTTATGATGCCCTCGAAATATTCTTCGCCATAGTCGTAGGTGATCTCTTCTCCGGCTGGGATATTTCTCCGCGACCAAATCCAAACTCGGCGACCGGAGATAAATGCGTCAGCATTTGGCCGACAAGAATGGTTGATGTAACGGGCGAGGTTGCTGCGCGTGCTGCCGTTAATCGACCACTTGGAATTTACTCCAAAGAAATATTTCCCATTGCTCTTTTCGACTTCTTCGTTGGAGATAAGCGGGCCAACATACTCAACGATGCGCCGACCTTTCGGGATCGGTTCAGTGGCAAATAACCCCAGACCTGTGACGCTCCGTTTTATTTTGTAAGGACGAGCCTTCTGAGACATTCTTGAAGTCTTATAACGATTTTCGTTTGCGTCTCTGTTGCTGACGACTCACAATACTGTTCGCATGTATTATACGAACGAGCATCTCGTCGCGTATCCCGTGGAGTACATTGCGGGCATTGATCTATACAACGCTGGAGAGTATCACGCCGCGCATGATGCGTGGGAAGAACGCTGGATGGGCCCGGTTAGCCCGGACGAAAAACTCTTCCTTCAGGCGATGATTCAATCGGCGGTCGCCTTTCACCATCTGCAAATTGGCCGGCGCGGCGCGGCGCGGCGAATGTATCTGATGGCGAAGGA
>QHXE01001111.1 GCA_003222835.1 Acidobacteriota bacterium
GCCGGTCTCCACGACCCTGTACGTGGCATAAGCCAAACCAGCCGTGACAAGCTCCGAAATCACTGCCCCTGCGGCATTCAAAGCGCCACTCGTCAGGTATCCGGTCAGTCGGGGGATCTGCGTAAGGAGAATCGCCAGGAGGACCAGGAATATAGCGGGCACCAAGTCAACGAAAGAAATGGACGTAAGCACTTGCAACAACGCCCCGGTGAACAATGCCAACACAAGACTCCAAATGGCCGGCCACAGCAATACCTGCATCAATCCCTTCAGATACGTGTAGGCGACAATGCTGAGTTGGCGGCTGGGCAGCAGAGCGAGCAGTAATGGACCGAAAATGTACAAGAGGACGATGGCTAAAGCTTGAGCTGCCACAAGGCCGACGTAGGCCAAAACCAGTATTACGGCGGAAAGAAGGATCAATAGCGTCACAATGCTCGTCGATAACCGCGCTGTGAAAACAATCGCGCCGCTGAGACTGTCGAACTGAGATTGAATCTGTTGAAAGAAGTTCTGAAAACTGTTCGGATCACCGAAATGATGGGCGAGGTCCGAACTCAGGATGTTGAATTTTAGGAAGAGGCTCCGGTAATCGCCAAGGATCGCCAGCGTAACCCCGAACCTGCACATAATTCGGAAATAATCTTCCTCACAGCCATCTTGGAAAAATGCCTGCAACATGCTGAAGGTGAACACCAAGGCCGCCAAAGGCAGTGCAATGACCAGAATTAACGGCAGATACTGTTCAGCGCGGTCCCACAGCCCACTCAGTGCTGCCAAAAATCGACTGATTGTGCCCAGGTCAGGCATTACTGTCCCACCTTGTCGCCGATGCCATA
>QHXE01000107.1 GCA_003222835.1 Acidobacteriota bacterium
GATGCCCGAATTGGCGATGGACATGATCGGCATCGGCGAACGCTCCGGCAGCTTGCGCGAAATGTTGGACGAGGTCGCAACCTTCTATGACGCCGAAGCAGAGGTCAAGTTAGAGCAGTTGACGACCACGCTTGAGCCTGCGATTCTGGTGGTGATGGGTGGAATCGTCGTGCTGATTCTTCTGGCAATCTATATGCCCATCATTCAGTCGATTTCGAGCGGGCCGATGCTGGGACGATGAGGTGACGCGGTGGGAGTTTTTTACGTCGACTGTAGAGTCGCAAACATGGAAGCACGAGACAAGTCTGTCTCAATCGAACAACTCATTGTAGATACTGGTTCCGAATTCACTTGGCTTCCCGAAAATGTCCTGTCTGAAATAGGAATCAAAGTGGAAAAGCGTGATGAGAAATTCCAAATGGCGAATGGGGTAGTCATAACTCGTGATATTGGCTACGCGATTCTCAGAGTCAATGGATTCGAAACCGTTGATGAAATCGTTTTCGCGCGAACGGGTGATTTGAGTCTTCTTGGTGCACGCACACTGGAAGGATTTGGCGCCGTCGTCGATGCGGAAAGGAAAAGGTTGGTAACGGCCGGTCCGCATCTCGCGGCTTAGCTGCCGAGTTGCGAGCGCGGGTAAGAAAGGGGCGGGCAGGATGCCCGCGAACCGCCGACAGGATGTCAGCGCTCCTTATGAAGCAATTTACCGAAAAAGAAACTGATGCCATCGCCGCGGATGCGATCAAGGGCATGACTCCAGCTGGCGACGATTCGACGCTGCTGCCTGAAGCAAATGATCCTCCCGAGATGAGTCAGGCCAAAGCGCTCGCGCGGCGCTATCGTTTACCCTTTGTCAATCTATTGCCACAGGACGGCGATTCGCCCATCGATTATTCACTCCTGTCGGAGATTCCGGTTGATCTGATGGTGCGTAATCAGTTCGTGCCGTTGCGGCGCGAAAACGGAAAGCTCCATATCGCGATGGCCGATCCGACCGACCTCGATCGGCTCGACGATTTGGCGGGCGCCCTCCGAACGCGTCTGGTGCCGCATGTCGCCACAGCGGGCGCCATCGACATCGTGCTGCGCAAGGGCGACGCGACGCAAAGAGTTTTGCAGGAAGCTGCATCAGGTTTTCGCATCTCGCTGGTGCGCGAAACGGAACAGGGCGAGGAAGTGCTTGACCTCGATCGCCTGGCGACCGACAGCGAGATGTCGCCAATCATCAAGCTGGTCGACACGATCATTTACAACGCGATGGAGTCGCGCGCATCGGATATTCATATCGAAACCCGCGACACTGAAGTGCAGGTTAAGTATCGCATCGACGGCGCGCTCTATCAGAAAGTCGATCCCATCGATCTGGCCTACCACCAGACATTGATCTCGCGCATCAAGGTCATGTCTGAGTTGGACATTGCCGAGCGCCGGGTGCCGCAGGATGGCCGTTTCCGCGTGCGTTACAAAGGTCGCAACGTCGACTTCCGCGTTTCGATCATGCCGACCGTGCACGGCGAAGATGCGGTGATTCGTATCCTCGACAAGGAGCAAATCAACGAAGCGTTTAAGAATCTGGATCTAAATGTGGTCGGATTCGATCCGGACGATTTGCGCAAGTTTCGCCGCTACATTGCCGAGCCGTACGGTATGGTGCTCGTGACCGGACCAACCGGCTCAGGTAAAACGACCTCGCTGTACGCCGCGCTCAACGAAATCCGAAACGAAGAAGACAAGATCATCACGATTGAAGATCCGGTCGAATATCAATTACATGGCATCACGCAAATACCTGTAAACGAGAAGAAAGGCTTAACCTTTGCGCGCGGCTTGCGTTCTATCTTGCGTCACGACCCGGACAAGATCATGGTCGGTGAAATCCGCGACGAAGAGACGGCGCAGATTGCAATTCAATCAGCGTTGACGGGCCACCTGGTCTTCACGACCGTCCACGCGAATAACGTAATTGACGTAATTGGGCGCTTTTTGAATATGGGCGTCGAGCCTTACAACTTCGTTTCATCGTTGAACTGCGTGTTGGCGCAGCGTCTGGTGCGCGTGCTATGTAACGTTTGTCGGCGTGCATTCCATCCGACGGACATCGAGCTAATTGAATCCGGTCTGCGTCCCGAAGAACATCGCGACCGAGTCTTTTATGCAAACGCCGGTTGCGACGCCTGCAATCACACCGGTTATCGCGGCCGTACGGCGATCCATGAATTGCTCGATCTCAGCGACAACATTCGCGAGATGATCGTCGAGCGCCGGCCTGGCTCAGAAGTTCGTCGCGCCGCCGAAGCCGAAGGCTTGACCAGTTTGCGCGAGTCGGCTTTGAAGAAAGTGTTTGCGGGCGTGTCAACGCTGCATGAAATCAATAGGGTGACGTTTGTCGAAGAGGTGAATCTCAACGCGCACGTTTGATCGACTTTGCGCGGAGGAGAGGAATATGAGCACTGGAATCTTAGGTTACTCCGAAAACGTAGCTAGCTACGCTGCCCTCGTCGAGCGGCTGCCGGAAGACAGCACGCTGGTGCTTCACGGCGTTCCCTGGGAAGATTATGAAGGATTGCTCGAGGCTGTTGGTGAAACGAAGCGGTTCCGCATCAGCTACGACAGCGGGAAACTACAAATCATGACTACCTCAGCCGAGCATGAGAATCACGTGATGTTCCTTAAGAAAGGCCTGATTTTCTGTTAGACTGCATCGAGTTTTTGGCATTGCGGAACCGGTCAACATTATTCGCGTGTAAGGAGGAGGGGCTGGCATTTTCAGCGCCGTCCCGCTCCAGAAAGACAACTATTATGAACTCAAAAAGCCATTCGCTGCTAGCGCTTCTCATCATCACTTGCTTGCTCGCCGTGCCGGTGAGCGCCTTCGGAAAGAAGGGAAAAGATCACTACGATCGCGGCATGAAGGCTGAGCAAAACCAGCAATGGGAGCAAGCCGCTCAGGAATTCACGCTGGCGCTGGCCGCCGATCCATCGAACGTGGATTATCGACTGCACTATCAACGTGCCGTCTTTAATGCGTCGCAAATGTTCATGCAGAAAGGACGCTCCCTGGCCGAACAGCGAGACTATGTTGGAGCTTACAACGCGTTCCGCCAGGCCCTCGGCTACGACCCCGTAAACCAACTCGCAGTGTCTGAGATGGAGCGCATGTTGCGCCTTCAGGAAGTGAAAGAAGGAAGAAGTCCGGCGCCGGCGGCTGGAGGAGGCGCGGAGGACAATGGAACCGGAGGAACGCCGGCTGGGCCTTCGACCGCGCGCACACAGGAAGCCGTGCCTGCGGCCAAGCCAGAGCAGGTGCGTGACATTATTCTTAGTGGTGATCTAAAGGGCTTCATCCGCAAGCTGACGGAGGATTTGAACCTCAACGTGATCTTCGACCGTCAATCCTTCGCTACTCCGCGCACCATCGATGTGAACCTGCACGATGTAACCACCGCAAAAGCCCTTGACTATATCTTTCTACAGGAAGGGTTATTTTTTCAGAAACTTGACCGCCGCACCATTCTGGTTGCCGATCAGGCGCGCCGCCCGCAGTACCAGCAATTAGTGGTGCGGACGTTCTATGTTTCAAATGCCGATCCCGAGAAAGTAAAAAATTTAATCGGCCTGGTGTTGCCTGCTTCGGTGGGACGGCCGCAATCCATCGTGGTTTTTGATAAGGACACGAATAGTCTGACAGTTCGCGACACCGCCGAAAACGTTCAGCTTATTGGCGAGCTAATTAGGAGCATCGACAAGGACCGAGCCGAAGTGGTAATGGACGTTAACATCTACGAAGTATCGCGCACCAGCCTGCTGCAATTGGGCAATCAGCTTGGCAGTGGAACATTCAGTCTGGGCGGATCGCCTGGACTTTCCGTGCTGACTTCAAATGCCGTTACGACGGCAGCGCAAACCGGCGTCAATGTTGGCAGCATACTGGCCGGCGTTCCTACTGCCGCAGCGGCGGCGTTGGTTATTCCGCCTTCGGTGCTCACCGCCTTTCAGAGCAAGAATAACGCGCGGCTTCTGGCATCAACCCAGATTCACGCTTTCAATAACGAAG
>QHXE01000108.1 GCA_003222835.1 Acidobacteriota bacterium
GTCTCCGGCCCTTCCAGATAAGAATCATTGATGATCAGTACTGAGATCGTCTTGGAAGTTTCGCCAGCAGCAAACTTGAGCGTGCCGAGCGCGCTGATGTAATCGCACCGAGAGGACGCGATGCCATTGGTCACATTGCAGTTCTGCGAACCAGCGCTGTCGCTGGTCGCGTAGTTCACACTCGCACTGGCACTCGTGTCACCTGAGCGAGTGACCGTTACAGCAGCTCGCTGTTCACCTTCACCGACACCATAGTTAGAGGCGCTGAATTGGATTGTATTTGTCGAATTGACCAGCGTGAGACCCGTTACATTATTAAATCCAGTTCGCCCAACAAGCGTGGCTGCTCCGTTCGTCTTATCGATTCGATAAAGATTGCCCGCGCCGTCGGTACTGCCCGCGTATAAATTTCCGTCAGGACCAAACTCGAGGCTTCCGGCATTGAACCCTACGGAGCCGACGGTCGTCGCCGCGCCCGTCGTCAGATTGATGGTGACGAGATTGCCGATCGCGCCGCCTCCGCTGCCGTTACCGCCGGTAATGCCATACATCGTTCCGCTTGTTTGGTCGTAGGCAAGACCGGCGATCGGGCCCCGCCCAGTTGGGCCAACCAAGCTAGACGTGCCGGCGAATGGATCTAACGTTCGAAGCTGCGACGCACCGCCCCCGGAAGTGATCACAGTGCCATACAGTGTTGACCCGATCCATTCCAGCCCGTTGAAGGCTCCGGCGGTCGCGATGGGACTGCCAATGCCAGCTCCGGTATTGATGTCAAATTCCTGGCCGCCCTGCGCCGCGGAAGGAGAAAACTGTGTCCACGCTCGGCGCGTGGTGTTGTTTAATACAATCTCGGTGCTTCCGCCAAAGTAACCGAAAGGCAGAATCCCGATAAGAGTGCCCGCCCCCGTGTTGGTGTCGATGCTAAACAACTCGCCGTTGGCACTGGCGCCGTAAAGGGCCGGCAGTGTTGGCGGGGCCGGCGTGCAGAAGCTGCCGTATGAAAGCGTCCTGAGAGTGTAATTCCCTCCGAGTTCAGCCGTGCCGGTGACCGAGTAAACGATAATTGTAAAACTCGTGTTGGCCGGGACCGTGAACTGGAAGGTTAATGGATTAATTGGGGGGTTGAAGTTGTTTCTACTAAGACCGGAGTCTCCCAGATAACGAGCGGGATTGGTGATATCAGCGGCTGCGAACGGCGCCAGAAAAGCCGCAATCTGATAATCCGCGTTCGACTGTGAATTGACTGTGAGCGCCGCGGTCACGCAAACCGGCGAAGCTGATGAATTTGTGAAAGTATAGGCGTCGAATGGAAAGGTACCTGAGCCGGTGTTGCCGGGGAATGTATTTGTGTTGCAAGTGCCCTGGACGCCGCCCCGAAACAAGCGAGTCGAGATCGTCCCAGTGGCGGCCGGCGCGGGCGGGCTTCCGAGATTAGCTGTAAACGCGCAACCATTTTGGTCTTGGGGACTGGAACTCGCGCCCGCTGGGAACGCCAGAATAGAGAATATTAATAGAACAGTCCAAAACATCGATTAAGGTAGACCGCGCTCAAATCAAGTGACCGCGCCACCGTCCACTATGACGACTTCGCCATTCATGAAAGAGTTGCGATCGCTGACCATGAAGGCCGCGAATTCCGCGAGTTCTTCAGGACGACCGAGCCGGCCGCTGGAAACCCAGAACTCGTGCATTTGCAGCCAGCGCTCGGGCAGTGCTTGAGCGAGATCGGTATCAAAGATTCCGGCAGCGATGGCGTTGACCGCAATACCGAAGGTCGCGGCCTCGCGCGCAAGACACTTCGTAAAGCCAATCATCGCAGCCTTCGATGTCGCATAATGAACAGAGGTTGGCAGGGAACGAATGGCGCCGATGGAAGTGATGTTGAGGATAGCGCCTTTGCGCTGACGAATCATCTGCTTATAGATTGGTTTCGTCACGGCGAAGAGACTGTGAACATTCGTGTTGATGACTTCATCCCAGGCTCGATCCGTAGTCGTCGCAAAGTTGTCTCCGCGATTGATCGCGGCATTGTTCACCAGAATGTCAATCCCGCCCCATTCCTGAACCAACTCCCTCGTCAAATGCTTTATGCCGAAGCGATCGGTTACCGAGACCTTGAACGAACGGGCGCGCCGACCGAGCGCCTGGATTATCCCCATCACTTCTTCAGCAAGGTCGTCACGCGAGCCATAATTGAACGCCACTTCGGCGCCTTCGCGCGCAAACACCTGGCACAACGCCGCGCCGATACCTCGCGTGCCGCCGGTAATAAATGCGCGTTTTCCTTCGAGCAACAGACTCATTCTTACAGTCTCCCAACGCGAGATACTGCCGCTAGCTTTTCAACCAATTAAGAGCTTTGAAGGATTAGACCGCGAAGCCGGCGCGCGAGTCAAGACCGCGTTACCCATTCATTGTGCCAAAACTTTGTAGGTAAACTCCCTCTCCCTTTGGAGAGGGTTGGGTCGTTAGCAATAGCGCTATGGATAATTCACCTTAATCCTGAATGGCGGAAAGGTGGTGAGTGAATTCAAGAACTGTGCTCGACGATCAGCGAATCGTTGCTGCTGGTTCCGGGTTCGGGAATCAACGCCGTGATCTCTTCCACAATGCGTCTGGTAGCGTTCGGAATGGCAATCGTGATCGTAGCCGCGCGCAGGGCGGCATAGTGTTTTGAGTCGTCGATCATGCGACTCACGATGGGAACGATGTCGGACGCGTGTTGCAGCATCACTGCGGCGCCGCCTTTAACGATTGACTTCACAGTGCTGGCTTCCTGAGGCATCGGCTCAGTGATGGTGTCGGCAATTATCGGAACGCGACAACTTAAGGCTTCGAAGGTGGTGAGACCGCCGAGTTTTGAAATCATTACATTGGCGGCGCGCATCAGTTGCTCGACCTCTTCCGAATAACCAATGACTTTGATTGGGAAGTTCGCCTCGGCGGCAAGTAACTCGGCTTCACTCCTCAAGGCTTCATTTTTCCCGGCGAGAAAAATCGCTTGAACGTCAAGTTCGCCGCGCACCAGCTCGCGAAAGATCTGTGGGATGTTACCGCCGCCTTCCCAGCCGGCGTTCAGAAAAACTGTAAACTTCTCGGGCTCAAGTCCGAGCGCCCTACGCGCCGCTTGGGCCGCCTGTTCGCCGGGAAAATCGAACTTCGGATGCACGGGCATCCCGGAAACCTTGATTCTCTTGGGCGAAATTCCGTAGTCGATCAATTGACGGCGGGCTTCTTCGGTGGCCACCAGATAAAGAGTCACATCATCGCAGGCCCAGCCTTTCCAGAAGCCGTAATAGGGATCGGTGACCACGGTCACCAGCGGAATGCGATCGGCGAGACCTAGCTCCTTTAGCACGCGCGCGAAAATGTGCTGCGTCAGCGGATGAACGCTGACGACTATGTGCGGACACCACCGTTCGAAGAGATCGCGGACATAAGTAATGGAGCGGGAATGAAAGAACTCCCGCGTCTCTGGACGAATTCGGTTAATCAACCAGTAGTAATACTTCATCCAGTGCTGCTTGTGCCGCAACAGCCAGTTGTAAATTGCCACCAGTTTCGCAGCTAACTGATGTGATTCTTCGACCGCTCGGACCACTCGGACCGCGTACGATTCGCCTTTGACGAAGCTCTCAATGCCGGCCACGATCGCCGCTGCGGCCGAGCGATGCCCGCCACCCGTGTCGGAAGAGATGATTAGAATTTTC
>QHXE01001112.1:0-248 GCA_003222835.1 Acidobacteriota bacterium
TCCAAAAGAAAAATCGTCAATGGTTGATTGGCGTCCACCGCGACGATCGGGATGCTGATCGGCTGCTGCCATCGATTGGAAAGCTGGCTGCCTTGGGATGCCACCTCGGCGGCCATTTGGTTCCGGAGATAATCACTCTGGGAAAATGGCTGATTCAAGGAACCCTGCCCGGCGAACTCGGTGGCAACAACAGCAGCGCCAGTTCCGACACGCGCGGCGGTAGCAAGTGCTGGATTCCGCTTTCCCTT
>QHXE01001112.1:398-753 GCA_003222835.1 Acidobacteriota bacterium
ATGCGCCACGATTTCGGTGCCCGCTGGAAGCTGAAGCTCAGGCGGAGGCGACGATTGCGCTTTTATGTCCTGCTTAAGAGTTGAATTGATTGCAGAATCGGCGACAAAGACCGTCGCAGGAGTTGCGAGCGTACTTGCTTGGCTCTGCACAACAGGTTGCGCGGGCGAATTCGCATCTACCCGCTCGCTGTCCGAAAAAGAAAAGTGGCGCGGAGAGGTACTTTCAATGCCTTGCTTTTTGGAGGTGCTCCTGGTCATTCCAGCATCGGTGCTTACGTCTCGACCGGCAAGCTGATCTTCGGTAACGGGAGATTCAGTCGGAGCGGTCGCGGCAGTCTTCTGACGGTCGCTCCCT
>QHXE01001115.1 GCA_003222835.1 Acidobacteriota bacterium
TCATTTTCCATTTGTCATTTGACATCTTTCATTTGGTCATTCGTTAACGACGATTCTTCTCGCTCAATTGATGCTGGTCGGCAATGGCCGGGTGAAAAATGGAAAATGATAAATACCCGCTGGGCACTCTAGTTGCACCCTTAACCTTTGGAGCTTTGCGGCATTCGGAAAACCCGGCATGGGTGAGCCGGAACCGAACGTTTGCGGAAAGGAACTGTACGCGAAGCCAACAGAATTAGTCTGTTTTTATTCGCGTTCTGATAGGTCGTAAGAAGGTTTCATCCAGGAGGTGAGCATGGACGAGCCAAGACAAAAGGAACATGTGCGGGGCGTTGGCAAGAAGGAGCAACGTCAATACGAGCACATCAAAGAAGCGGCCAAGCAAGAGGGCCGCTATGGCGGTCGCGCTGAAGAGGTGGCAGCCCGCACGGTGCTGAAACATCACAAAGAGAGAGGGCACCATAAGGGCCACTGATTAAGCGACTGTAGGACCGCGTTCGCGGGAACGTGTAAAGCATAAGCGCCGCACTGGCGTTACATTCTTAGATAAAGAAATGAAAAGCAGAACGAAGAGCGCGGCGAGTTAGGAGCCCGTTTGGCGGCCACTCCTTTTTCTTTCGTGCGCCGCTTCGCGGAAGAGATGGATAACTTGTTCGAGGATTTTAATTTGCGCCGTGACTGGCTGGCGCCGGTCTTAGGAAGCGGCGCGGGAATTTGGTCGCCGCAGGTCGAGATGCTCCAGCGCAATGGCGAGTTGATTGTGCGCGCGGATCTACCCGGCCTAACTAAGGACGAGGTGAAAGTCGAAATCACGGACAATGCGATCACGATTGAAGGCGAGCGTCGAGGGGAAAAGGAAGAGAAGCACGAAGGCTTCTATCGCAGCGAGCGCAGCTATGGAAAATTCTATCGTAGATTGCCTATTCCCGAAGGGGTCGACGTCAAAGACGCAGAGGCAACCTTTCAGAATGGCGTGCTCGAAGTAAAGATGAAGGCTTCAAAACGCGAGCAGCAAAAGCGCCGGCGTCTCGAGATTACGGAAGCGGCGGCTCCCAAAGCGCATCGTAAAGCAGCTGGGGCCTGACGGATGAAACTGAAAGAGCGAAAGGTAACCATTCCCGAACTGATACTGATCGGCAGCACGCGCGTCGCGCTCGGACTGGGGATTGGTTTGCTGATAAAAGACAAGCTCAACAAAGATCAGCGCAAGGCGGCGGGCTTGGCGTTGTTGATTGTAGGCGCGGTCACGACGATTCCGTTGGCGATCGAAGTGTTGAGTAAGAAGCAGTGAGTAGCGACCGAGACACGGAGACTTACGAGATTCTGATCATTTCTTCTCAGCATTCTCCGTGAAGAGTCGCTGCTCCTCGGTGCTGTCCGGAAACCTTAATGAGAGCGGCAGTCTTGAAATCCCCCGGGTCCGTTAACACTCGACCGTTGGAATTAACTGATGCGCCTGATCCTGA
>QHXE01000109.1 GCA_003222835.1 Acidobacteriota bacterium
ACAGTGCCCAGGTCTCCTTCAGCGACAACGGCAGCGGCAGCCCGCAGCGGGTGCCCTTATCGGGCTGGGGCTGCGTTGTAATCAACGGGCGCTGCAACAAGACAGCGCCCCTGAGCTCGCTGGCGGTGCGGTCGGCTATAGCCGCGCAGAGCATGGTAGCCGTGCCCAGCCCTACGGGGCCCAGCAAGGTCGGGACGCGTGTGGTGGACTTGGTTGATTCAACGCGCGACGATCCATTTCTGGCCGAGGGGATCAAACGAGAGCTGCTGGTGCGCTTCTGGTACCCGATTCCGGCCAGCCAGGATTGCAAGCTGGCGGACTACACATCGCCCGCGGTTTGGGCACGCTTCTCGCAGCTCTTGGCAGTGCCGCTGCCCGACGTCAAGACAAACAGTTGCCTGGACGCGCCCATGACGGATGGGCTCCATCCCGTAGTCGTTTTCACGCACGGTTACACGGGCACATTCACCGATTACACATTTCTCTACGAAGACCTCGCCAGCCGAGGCTATGTGGTAGCTTCCGTTGACCACACCTACGAAGCGACCGCGGTTGAATTTCCAGATGGCCGGCTGGCTACATCCGTTCTGGGCAGCCATTTGGCAGACAACTGGCGCGTGGACGATGAGACACTGCGATTCGTGGTCTCCGCGCGTCTGGACGACCTGCGCTTCGTCTTGAACGAATTGCAGCGCATCAATAACGAAGCCAGCGGTCCGTTCGACGGCAAACTCGATATGTCCCGCGTCGCACTAGCGGGCCACTCGCTTGGTGGATTGACAACATTGCTCGGCGTTCGGGCAGACTCGCGCTTCCGCGCCGGCATCCTCCTTGACCCGTATATGTCCGAGGAGGTTTCCAATCCGACCTTGACATCTGTTCTTCTTCTGGCTGCGGGTCGCACGGAGTGGTCTGAGAAGGAGTTGAGTTTGTGGAACGACTTGCAGGGTCCACGCTTCGCCGTGAACTTCCGTGGCGCCGAGCACGTGATGCCATCCGATGCCGTCTGGCTTGCCAAAGGCGCCATCCAAACTGGTGATATGGGACCGGATAAAACCATCGCGGCGATCCGAAATTACATAGCGGCTTTTCTCGACGCGACTCTTCGAGATCAACCGTTGGATCGATTGCTGACCGGACCGTCTTCGGACTACCCCGATGCGGAGGTAACCACACAGAGTAAATTATTGCGCGGCAAACCATAAACCGTCTTCACGCCGCCGTGGCCACACAGGAGGAATCAATGTGCCGCCAGCCGTAGCGCCCGTATTCGCTGGCCAGCGCCACGATCTCTCGCGTCACCGCATCTTCATCCGTTCGGTAAAGCACCTTAAGATCATCATTCCTCAGAGGAGGAGAATTTAGTGAAGGACTTGGGTACAGGACTCAATGGCGCGGCGGGGTTTCCGCTCAAAAGACAATCGAGGCTTGATTGCCGGTTTTGCTCAAACTCCGGATCCGCATCCATTGGGAGAAAAGTGGAATTACTTTTGTACTGTGATCGGAGTTCCTTGCTAGGGCCCTAACGTTATTGAGGTGCCGCCCGATTTAGTACGGCACGGGGCTTGAGTCCGCAGTCTCTGTGAGACTGGTCCTGTTTTGGCAGCTGTCGGAACCCAACCACCGCTCGATTACCCGCCAGGGATCTCCGCGGATTGCTCCTTCACGCAAGATGCGAGTCACTCTCTCGGGCCCGACCTGCTTTTCGGCGCAAGCAGGTAACGTGCCCTGTTGATCGCGATGACAGTTCGGTCTGTTGCCGCGCTAATTCGAGGAACCGAACCTTCAGGAACCGAACTTTTAGTTACCCCCGAAATTTACCCGCTACGGTGTGTTCGCTACGCTCCCTCGGGAGCGCTGGTTGCCAGGCCCCGATCGCGATCGCCGCTCTGCGAACGTCCTGCGAAGACGTCGAAGAATCATCTATGATGCGCGGCAAAGTTCGAGTCCGATCTCGAATCCGTAAGTAATTGAAAAATAGTAGGAAAATCAACCTGGTGCCCGGGAGAGGAACCTAACTCAGGCGATTCGGCGAATAGAATCAGGCTGTTAGGAAATCAGGAGCGCCCGCTACCCCCTAAATTCCCCCCTACCAGATACCTGCTTAAAACGATCTCCGGCCGCATTCGTAGCGGGTAACAACAACAAGCGTCCGTCGCGGTTCGCTCGCGTGCGTTCCCGGCCGGATGGATCAGCGGAGAGGAACCTGAACCCGTCGAACACCGACCGCAAATTGACGCGAAGCTGACTGTTGTGACTGTCCGCTCTGCGGCGTAGGTCGCCAGCGCTTAGCGGGCAGCTCTCGAAGCGGCAGCGTGCAGTCGGCGGTCGTCACGGGTTTGGTCTTCGCAAGGCCGGGCGCGATGCTTGCGCCTCTCTGTCGCCTCCTGAAACACCTGCGCCAATTTCAACACCCGCTGCTCTTGACCGCCTGGCTGCCGAGCGCTACCTGCAGGCCGGTGAGCGGCGCGGGTCTGATTGCCCGGCGAACGTGCCAACGCCCACCTGCTCTACAGGCAAAGCCTCAGCGGCGCCAACGGACACGAGGTCAACAACGGCTTTACGCTCGGGTACGAGTACTCATTCCACCTGGGACCCTGATCCCGCGGCACCTGCGAAAACACACTGCGGTCGGATCACTCCTGGTCCCGTTCGCGCGCCGGACAGCGTTCGAACTGCAGCACGCTGAAGCCGCTCGGGACGCTGCGCGGCACTAGTTTGCACAGGTTCTCCTTCCTGGCACGCTCGTCCAACAGACCGTCACGCACGAAAGCGACGAGGTCGTGAAATTCGTCTGGCCGCAGTTCCAGGGGCGTCGCGAGCAATGGGTCCAATCGAGCCAGGACTGGCGCCATCGGTCCGATAGGCAGCGTCAGGTCGTTGTCCAGCCCGGCGGTGATTGCATCGTAATCCCGTACGGAGCGGGCGACGTCCAGGTGATGCCGGATCGCGTCCTCGAGCCGCGTGAATGCGCCGTTGTGGAAGAAGGCGGGCTGCAGCGCGGCGTTCCTGAGCGGCGAGCTGCGGAACTTGTAGCGATCCGCCGGATTTCCCGTGATCTGCTCCAGGCCGAAATCTTCGTTCTGGCCCGGCCCATCGAAGATCACATTACCCTTGCCGACGCCAAAGGCCGGGGCGATCTGCGGAACGCCGATCACGTGCATCCGGAAGTCGCTGAACATTTCATTGGATTGCCCGGCCACAGCGTGACACTGCACGCAAGTGCCCTTGCCCAAGAAGATCAGCGCGCCGCGTTTCTGCGCTTCGCTCATCGCTGCCTCCTCGCCACGCGCATAGCGGTCAATCGGCGCATTGGCAAACACGAGCGTGAATTCGAATTCGGCGATGGCCCGACCGAACATGCTGAAGTCGATCGGCGCACCAGCGGCTACGGCGGGAAACAGGGCGCCGAATTTCTGTAGATAAGCCGGCGTCGAATTCAAGCGTTCGAGCACGGCCTGGCGGATGGGTTCATTGCGAAACCCGCTGGCATTCGGCGCCGGGACCACCGAGCCAAGGCCATCGTCGAACTGGTCGAACTCGGGACCGATGGTCCCTCGGGTGCCGGTAAATCCGGCCACTTCGACCAATTCAGTCGGCGGTATGTGCGCCTGCGCGATCAGCAGGTGGGTGACGACGGGATCGTATGGCCCGAAGCGCGTGGTGCCTTCCGGTTGCGGAAAACTGAACCCGGCGGAATTGTCGAAAGGATCGCCCGAAAGCGCAGCGAACCGACCGTTCCACATCAGCTTGGGATAGAAAGCCGTGTTGACCGCGGCCGGGGTCCGGCGTTGGTTCCGCGGACCGTCGCGATGCGGCCCGACCAGGTTGTTGTTCTGTATTCCGATCGCGATGGACTGGCTGTCGCCGAACCCCGTGGCGGGTGAATGGCAACCGCCACAGGTGTTGTCGGAATGCAGGCCGCCAGACTTGTCAAACCATAGCAGCCGGCCGAGATCGGCGAGCTGCCGGTTGACCGGGCGGCCCAGCCGTTGCGGCAGGCTCTCTTCCACCCGGCCGGTGAATCCCGCCGCGTGCAAGGCGGCTGTCAACTGCCTGTCCAGACCGTCGGCACTCGCGGCGGATGCGGCCCCAGCCACCTCGAACGCCATGATCGCCGCCAGTGACGCAATCAGCTTGCTTGTTGCGCGTGCCATCTCGCTCTCCCCTTTGCCCTATTGCCATTTATTTCAGGCAGGCGCCCCCGGCCTGGCGGGCGTGCCCGCCAGGCCGGGAAGGCCCTGCACTATGGGACCCGCGGGTTCAGCGAGGTCATGAGGCCGTCCGGATTCTTGAAATAAAGCCACGCATTCACCGTCCAGAAGGGCACCGGTTCGTCGTTGCTCCAGACGTCGAGGTTGCCGGCAAAGCCTTCCGGGGGCGGTCCGTCTTTTCCTTTTAGCGTGCAGGCGAACGGTATGAGGTATTCCAGCGCCACCAGGCGGAGCTCAGTCTGGCCGGGCAGGAAGGCATAAAGGAGTACCGCCGGGTGCGCCGGATCAAAATTGCAGCTCACGCGAGCGGGATTAAGGTAGTGAAATCCCTCGCCGGGCACATCCGGACTCCCTGGGATGAAGCCGTCGGCCAAAGCCACATTGACATCCTTGTATTTCCGGGTCGCCTCCCTGGCGGCTTCAAGTTGGTCCTCCGTTGGCTGGGTGAGCTTCAGCATGTCCGAGTAGCTCAGGATGCGCGGGCTCTCATCGTCGGCAGTGGCAACGCTGGCGGCCGCCAGGCATGCAAGGCCGCCCAGCGCCGCGCAGGCGATCATGGGTGCAGATCGATAAAATTTCTTCATGGGGTCCCCTTTCGAGATTGATTGAGCGCGAGATTCGATCACGCGCCGATAGCGTGGGCTGTTACGGCGTCGCGTCGCCGGCTGTGAAATGTGTGACCTCCGAGAACTAAGAGTCTCAAGGCGGGCGATTCGGCCACCACACGTGAATTCATCTTGATCCCCTCTCTGGTGATAAATGCGAACAGCGGAGCTCACCAAACTGAGTTCCCACTTGGCATTCCCATGTCATCTTTTCCACCTGGGTATTTGGCGTGCGTAAGCGCATCGCTTGCATGAATGTTTCCCGAAGATTCCGTCCTGACTGCAGGAAGATTCTGGGAAGGGTGTGGCGGCTCGGCCGGCGTCCGGGCCCGCCGGTAAGCGGCGCGCTCGCAAAGGTGAGTCGACGGGCTAGAATCCCGTTCTGTGCGCCGGGCCATGCTTGGGCATGGCGCCCGGCGGCGCTGGCGTCACGGTCAGCAGGAGAATGAAGCGCGTGTTCCCGGCCAGGCTGTTCGCCGTGATCGTTATTGAGCACCATGCCAGGAGGCAGGGTTGGCGAAACGGCGTAGTGATCGACGATTCCTGTAATGCTGGGGCTTAGCGGTGCAAGTGCCACCCCCACGGTCGCGCTCACCGGATTGACGTAGGAGAGGCCGCTCGGTGGCTCGGTCACGCTCAGCACCAGTGGAAACGTGACGCGAACTCCCGCGCCAGTGGCGCTCACCACATAAGTCGCCGCGCTGCTCGCCTTCGTCGGGGTGCCCGATATGACCCCGCTCAGCTCATCGATCGACAGGCCCGACGGCAAAGAGGGACTCACTCTGTACTGGTCCACCGTCCCGGACACAGCGGGAGTCAGTACGATCGCCTCGCCGACCACGGCCGGAAAGGGGATCGACCCGTTGTAGGACAACTTCGGCGTCGCCAACGAAGCCTGCCCGCCGTCGCCGCACGCGACCATGAGCAAAACCAAGGCAGCCACAGATCCGAAAGGCCGCAACATGCCGATCCCCTTGTGGCGGTTTGCCGGTGGGGATCATTTGTTACTCAAAGCGCCTCGGCGTGCATGAACTCGGCGCGAAGGCCGGTTCCTGTTTTCCGGAAGTTTTCGGGAAAGGCGCCTGCAACTGCGGTCCGGTGTGCCCCGGACCCCTTTGTGAGGGGCTCGGACCTTGGTTCACAGCCCCCATCGCTTCACCACCTGCAGGCTAAGCTCCCGTCCAATGAGAGTGGCATTGGCCGGGTCGTAACCAAAAGTGGCCGAGTAGTCCAGGTCGAAGCTGAATTGGTTGACGAAGGGAGGGCGTTGGTCGAGAGCGTTGTTTATCCCGAGATTGAATTGCGTATTGGCGCGCCAACCCTGCCCGCCCTCGACACGGTAACCGACGTTGACATCGACGGTTGTCCAGGAATCGACTCGGCGTGCCGGCACGGAGCCCGGATCCCGGTAGCTCCCGGTGTGGTTCACGGTCGTTTGAACGGTCCAACCTTTTAGCGACCAGGACAGGTGCCCGACCAAGCGCAGCTGTAATGGGTTGCCGACGGTGTCCACGACGTCGAAGACCGGCGCCGTAGGCGTGATCTGGTGTTTCTGGTCAAATGTGTAGGTGCCGTTCACCCCCAGACTCCATTTGCCGTTTGCGGAATCGAAGGAGTAGTCCAGAGCCGCATCCACGCCTCGTGTTTTGACGCTGGTAAGATTGCGAAAGTGAACGTCGAGAATTGCGGCGACCGGTTGGTTGCAAACCCCGCCATAAACATGAACCGCTTTCTTGCAAATGGCGTCGATCTGCGCCTGCGTTGGGTTGCGCGTGATCAGGGAAGCGAACTCGGCCTCGTGCGTGAGGAAGTCGGTGGAATACCCCGGGTTCTGGACCTTGCCACGGTAATTGATGTCAAAGTACGAGAAGGACAGTGAGTAGTTCTGCGCATCCGGAGGCGCAAAATCCACGCCGACCGTCCAGGCCCGCGCGGTCTCCGGTTTCACGTCCGGGAGCGGCCCCGCCACAACCAGGACGCGTGAGTGCCCGGTCGCAGATTGAGGATCAATGACATCTTCAATGATGATATCACCCAACATGTCGGGATTGGTCCAGAAGAATGCCGGCGCCCGGAACGATGTGCCCCAGGTGCCGCGGAGCTTGATCAAACGGAACGGCCGCCAGCTCAAGCCCACTTTAGGATTGAAAGTGGTGCCCACATCGCTATAGCGCTCGTAGCGACCGGCGAGCGACAAGTCCAGGCGATCAACCCTTGAGCCCGCTCGCGCAGCCAGGACCGGCGCCGCGAGCTCAAAAAATCCAGCAACAACGTGCCTGCCACGGTTCTCCATGCCGTTTCCAATGTTGAGACCCACGGAATGCTCCTTGCGAAAGTCGCTTCCTACTGCCAGCCGGATGGCGCCGGCGGGCGCGTTGACGAGCGGCCCATCGGCGATCACGCTCGCCGACGCGGTGGTAAACAAATTCAACCCGTCAAAGGTGGCGATTTGACTGCGCAGGTTCGCGAGCGCTGCCGCGCTCGAGTGCGAGCCATCGCCAAAAAGATTGAGCGCCGTCGTCGCGTCGGAACTGTTGAGTCCGGGAACCAGGGCAGCAGGGTCGTTGAGATTGTTGGCCTCGACAAATTCGGTCGTCGACTTGGAATAGGAGCCTGACAGGTTGAGCTGCCACCCTCCGGACAGCACGCCTTTGACTGCCGGCGAGACCACAAACGTCGTCGTCGGTCCACTGTCGACGACAGGTCCGATGTCTGGCGTGAAATCGTAGGCCACGAGCACCGGTACGCCCAGGTGGTTGAACGCATTGGTCGCGGGCACCAAAACATCATTCGCAAGTTGCGGGAATGTGGATTTAAATGTGCGCGACGAATACTGACCGTCGACCGACAACTCCCATTGGTCCGCAATCTGATGGGACCCGCTCACAAAGGCGCTGCGCATCGTCTGTTGGGGCAGGATGTCGTTGTCAATGACAACGTTACTATGGTTGACGGCGCCCGGGATGAGCTGCGCCGCAGTGAGCTGCGTACCGTCTTGTCCGTGCGGAATGGCGGCGAGCGGCGCCAGCGTGCCGGGATCGAGAATGGTGCCGGGATTACCGCCGACACCGCGTAAATCACCGCCGCCAAAACGCCTGAAGTCGCCATTGGCGGCACAGTAGGCGCGTGTGTTGCACGCCAGGGCAGCGCTGTCGTTGAACTGAAAGCCCAGCAGTACGTGCCCGCCTGGCCAGGTGTGGCCCCACAGTTGGGCCACCGTGCGTTCGTTGCCATCGCCACCCGCGGTACTCGCGCGCACGCGCGTCTCGAACCCGGCAAAGTTCTTGCGCAGAATGATGTTCACGACTCCGCCGATCGCATCTGACCCGTACAATGCCGCGGCGCCTTCAGGGAGTATCTCGATGCGCTCCACGGCCGAAAGCGGGATGGTCGATACGTCCGTGAATGAACCCTGCGAACCGCTCGCGCCCTGACGATGGCCATTCACCAGCGTCAATGTCGTGCCCAGACCCAGGCCACGCAATTGCACCTCCGCTCCGCGATTTAAATTGTCGACTTCGATTTTGTTTCCACCGCCGAAAGCAACAGCCTGGTTACCGCGATTAACATTTTGCGTCACGGTCGCCAACACGTCCTCGACTCTGCCGTAGCCACTGGCGTCGATCTGATCGCGGCCTATGACGATCAGTTTCGATCCTGCGGCTTCCACTCCGCGGATGTGACTTCCGGTCACAACGATCTCTTCAAGAGTGCTCGCGTCTTCGCTCTTAGGAATTGAACAGGGCGGGTCCGGACAGCGGTCGTCTGCGGCTGCGTTGACGACCGTCACCGTGCCCAGGCCCAACATCAGCCCCAGCCCGGCAGCGCGGAGGCTAAATGTAGTACCGCTCACTGACTATGCTGCCCCTGTTCATGCGCAGCGGCCGGGTCTCCTCGCCTCGGTACATCCCCGTGTCGGCGCAGCGCTTCGAGCTGGCTGCGCTGCGCGTCGACATAGCG
>QHXE01001116.1 GCA_003222835.1 Acidobacteriota bacterium
CTTTACCGAAGGAATGACCGCTGTTTTGTAATTCGCCGCTTTGACGTTTAGCTCATAATCTCCCGGCGGCAGGTTCACGATTTTGTAGTACCCGTCATCGTTCGTGGTTGCCTCGCGAGACACGTTGGTCCCCGTATTACGCACTGTGACCGATGCGTTTGCCACCACGGCTCCGTTAGCATCGCGCACAGTGCCTTGCAAGTCAGCCGCGTTGGACTGGGCCTGAGACATAGCCGTGCTAAAACATGTGGCAACGGCGAAGCAAACTAACAGAACCTGCAGCGACGTTCTGTACCAAGGGGTAAGGGACCAACACATCTTCGTTTCTCCTTTAAACTTAGCCTTGAACTCTGGTGATAGTCTCACACTCTTACGTGGACCAATGCGATTGAATGATCACAACAAGCCGATTGGGTTGCTCAATGTGAGGGGCGAGCTACTATGAAAACTTCGATAGGTTTGCATCTCGGCGGTTTCTTGATTGAACGCGGTCTCTACGCAAATTTAACCGGAGACGAGCAGTTTGTACCCTAAAACCACGCGCGAGGCAAGAACTATTACTCCTCGCCACGCCATTCCGATAGAGCTGCGTTGTCTTACCCGCGTGGCGGCTGGAGAAGTTTCAGGTCGCGAGCCCTCGCGTGGCTTGGGCGAGCTTGCGGCGAAGATGTTCGCTCGCGCCGAAGAAAGCTATTGCACTCTCCGCGAGACCCGGAACGAACGCGGCTTTGCGCAGCAGGGAAGAGACCGTCAATCTTGAATTGAAGGTTCGCCGGTATCGATCCGTGTAGGTCGTTCGCAATTGATCAAGACTCGAACTGCCGGGACCCTGGTTGAGAAATTCCGCGATGGCCTGGGCGGC
>QHXE01000110.1 GCA_003222835.1 Acidobacteriota bacterium
AGCCCGGCGTTGTCCCTAAAAAAGGGTTGCGTGATTCCCGGGCCTGTTATGCTTTCCGCAAGAGACGTGCCGTTGCCGAAGAAGTACGACCCCGCCAACGTATGATGATCGCTCGGATGGTAATCAATCTTGCCGAGGGTGTTATAAATACTGACAACGTTGGGGAAACCATAGTTTTGGCTGCTGCTGTTGGTATTGTTGGTCCCGAAAAGCGGCAATAGTTTCACGCTGAGGGGGTTGGGCGCGAATCCGTGGGCTGCCAGGTCCGCTTCGGCGGCAGCGATGCTCTGAGTGGCATCGCCAGCGTTTGAAGTTGGCGTTATAACCGGATAGTTAGCCCCTACGTTGTAAGTTTGCCGCTCGAATGCAGCGTAGTAAAACAGTTTATTCTTTACGATGGGCCCGCCCACCGTGCCGCCCCACTGCTCCAGTTCCGCGGGCTGTTTAGGTGCTGGGCCGGGGAAGGCATACTCCGCCGAGTCGAACTTATCCGAGCGCCCGAAGGCAAAGGCCGAGCCGTGAAGAGTGTTCGTGCCCGCCTTGAGCCCGACGTTGATGACCGCACCCGGCCTCTTGCCAAATTCCGCCGGCGAATTGGTCTGGACGTTGACCTCCTGAATGGCGTCGATCGGCACAAACGTGGCAGCGTCGCCGGTGGGGAGTGTCGAATTGATGATGCTCTGCCCGGTGAAGGGCTCATCATTATCCAACCCCTCGACATAGTAATTGTTGTCCTCGGGGCGGAGTCCATTGGTCGACGTCGTCAGCGTTCCGCCGCCGGGTTTGGTCGTCACGCCGGGACGGAGTTGCAGCAAATTCTGGTAATTGCGGCCATTCAGGGGTATATCAACGATGTTCTCAGTGTTGATGGTTCCGGTGACCGTCGCGCTGGTAGCATCCAGGAGCGGAATGGCCTCTGACACTGTAATCGTCTGTGTGACCTGACCGGGCGTGAGTTGCGCGTCAATACGCTCATCCTTACCGACTTCCAGTTCGATGTTATGGCGCTCAAAGGCCTGGAAGCCGGCGGCCGAGGCGCGAACCGAATATTTGCCCGCATTCAAGTTGGGCGCGATGTACTCTCCGGCCCCATCCGTGACCAAATTTCGCGCCACGCCCGTCTCGGTGTTCGTCACCGCCACCATGGCGCCGGCGATTACGCCTCCCGTTTGATCCGTGACCGTACCCAGAATGCGGCCCGTATTGATTTGGGAAAATAGCGGAAGGCCAAGTACCAACACAGCAAAACCCAGGGCCACAACAACCCTCATCGTTTTTTTCGAAAACGCGGGTCCCCCTGAGCAAGTGACTACACGTCGACTCTTCATTGAAGGTACCCCTCTCACCGGGTGAAGTCGTCAGGTGTAATATTCCACCGGTTCCTTTTATGTCAAGAAGATTGTTGTAAACAGACTGCAGGGTGCGAACGCGCGGGCAAAAGCAATTTGCGGCTGGCGGAGGCCAGCCCATGTCGAAAGGCGTGCGGCCCAACGTCCTTTGTCGGAATGCCCAGCTTCCGTAGCACCGGCTTTCTCTCGCTTTCCTGGTCCTACGGGGTAGAGACGCTCAAAGGACTCTACGACACACTACCCATCATCAGAACCTTCCGGAGAGAGTCACGATTGTCCGTACTCGTCATCCGTTCGAAGGTAAATCACTCGTCGTTCTAAAGTCGATGCATCAGAAAGGTCGGTTGCTTCTCCTGCTGATCTTGCCCGATGGCAGCAAATCTCTGATTCCTGCCGACTGGACGGACATGGCGTCCACTACGCAGCCTCACGTTGTCGTCACTTCGAATCAGACCGCAACGCTTGGCTCTCAGGAAAGCTTGTTTCACGCACGCGCCGTCGTAGATGCTCTCCTCGGCCGCCTCGCTCGACTGGAAAGCGAGGAGGCCGATCCCACCGTAACCAAGGAGGGCGTCCTTGCAGCGAAATCTGAAACTCTTCGACCTTCTGCTCAAGGAAATCTACGTATGGGAAACACTGGAAAACGAACCCCGGTCTCTCGCGATCGAAATCCTCGCCAGGCTCATCGTCCGCGCAGCCGCAGACAACCACACCGAGGAGGAAACTCATGAATGATCTGACCAAAGTAAAGCCCAGCCATACCCAACGCACCGCCTTCGTCTACATCCGCCAGTCCTCCCCAGCTCAAGTCGAGTACAACCGCGAGTCCACCGCACGCCAATATGCTTTGGTCGACCAAGCGCAGGAACTCGGTTGGGCCAAAGAACAAGTGATCGTCATCGACGAAGACCTGGGCGTGTCCGGCTCCGGATTCACCGAGCGTTCCGGGTTCGCGCGCATGACCGCGGAAGTCGCTCTCGGCCGCGTGGGCATCGTGTTCGGCCTGGAAGTCTCCCGCATGGCGCGCAACAACGCCGACTGGTACCGCTTGTTCGATCTTTGCAGCATCACCGACACCCTGGTCGGAGATAGCGACGGCCTCTACCATCCGGCGCTGTTTAATGATCGACTGGTGCTCGGACTAAAGGGGATCATGGCGGAAGCGGAACTGCACATTCTTCGCGCGCGCCTGGAGGGTGGGATTCGCAATAAAGCCGCACGCGGAGAACTGCGCCGAGGCTTGCCTGTGGGTTTCGTGTGGGGAGAAGAGGACGGCCAAGTCCGTTTCCATCCCGACGAATCGGTCGTCAGCACTGTGCGCACGGTCTTCTCTAAATTCACCGAACTGGGATCGGTCCGCAAAGTCTGGTTGTGGTTCCGCTCCGAAGGTCTTTCCTTTCCCCTGCGGTCCCATATGAAGAGCGACATCCGCTGGGTCGCCCCCAGCTATCACACCATCCATCAAGTCCTCACCAATCCGGTGTATGCTGGCGCGTACGCGTACGGGAAGTCTCATCGTGACCGCTACGTCGATGACCAAGGCAGGCTGCGGAAGCGCACCCGTCTTCTGCCCATGGCGGAGTGGCCCGTGCTTCTTCCCGAACATCATCCCGGTTACATTGACTGGGCTACCTTCCAAGCCAACCAAACACGCATTGCTGCCAACGAGCATCCTCAGCCACACCAGGCGGGCGGCGCCGTGAGAGAAGGCGGCGCATTGCTGCAAGGCCTCGCTACGTGTGGGAAGTGCGGCCGGCGGCTCCACACGCACTACCAGGGCAGAAACGCGTCGCCCGGATACCATTGCGCGGGCAAGGATCTGGTTGACGGACGCGGCGTGTACTGCCTAAACGTGGGCGGCATTCAAATCGATCAAGCCGTTGTGGATGCTTTTCTCAAGGGTCTGACGCCCGCGGCTCTCGAAGCAACCCAGCTCGCCATACAGCAACTCGAAGCGGATCACGATGCCGCACTCAGTCAATGGCGTCTGGCAGTGGAACGCGCTGGCTACGAAGCGGAACGAGCCGAACGTCAATATCGTGCCGTGGAGCCCGAGAACAGACTGGTGGCACGCGGACTCGAAACCGAGTGGGAAAGGCGCTTGCGCGATCTCGCCGCTGCAGAGGCCGAACTCGAACGGCGGGAACGACAACGCCCGCGCGTGCTGAGCGAAGAAGAGAAAAAGAAAATTCTCTCTCTCGGTTCCGATCTGCACAAAGTCTGGAGAGCGCCAACCACCACGGATCGGGATCGCAAAGAGCTTCTGCGCGCTCTTCTGGAAGAGGTGATTGTGACCGTCGATCGGGATGAACGGCGCGCTCATCTTACCCTGCGCTGGCGAGGCGGTACTCTCACAGAATTAGATCTGTCCTTGCCGCGCATGAAGCCTCGCGGCCTCCACACCGACGAAGATACGATCTCTCTGCTTCGTCGTCTGGCCGTTCATTACTCGGACGACGTGATCGCCGGCATTTTCAATCGTCAGGGACGCACAACGGCGAGCGGTGAACGCTTCACGGCGCTTCATGTCGGCAGCCTGCGTCGCTATCGCAACATTCCGCGTTTCCAACCACCGGCGGAGCCACCCACCGGGCAAGTTGTGCCGATTCGCCAGGCCGCACAGATCCTGGGCGTTTACCCTTCCACGATTCATCGGTGGCTAAATGACGGTTTCATCGCTGGAGAACAGCTCACGCCTGGAGCACCGTGGCAGATTCGAATCACCGATGAGTTGCAGGCACGCTTTGTCGAGCAAGCCCCGTCGGGTTATCTGCCCATGCTGGAAACAACGCTGAAACTTGGCGTTTCCCGCCAAACCGTGTTGCAACGTGTAAAGAGTGGCGAGCTCGAAGCTTTGTTGGTTACACGCGGACG
>QHXE01000111.1 GCA_003222835.1 Acidobacteriota bacterium
CATCAAGACGAACGCTATGACAAAAAAAAGAGCAACACTCTGTGCCGGGGATATCCTTCAGCGAAGCAGGTACCGAGTTCCTCTCTATTGGCTTACTGGCTGCTCAGCAGCTTGGATATTGGCTCACCTGCCGTGTTGCTCGAAGATTCGATTGAGAGCTTAACTTCACGGTCAGGAACTTCCCGAAGTCGAACCAATGTCGCGTTCGGGCCGGCGGCGCAAACGGTCGATATTACCGTCGCTCCGAACGGTCAAGACAGTTTCGCGCCCGATCCGGTGAGCATCAATGTCGGCGATACAGTTCGCTGGACATTCGCGTCAGTCGGCCACGATGTAGTAAGCGGACCATCATGCACGCCCGACAACGGATTCTGCTGGCCGAGCAATACAAACTGCGGGAACAACGGGAACGGAAGCGTGGGAACGACCTATACGCACACCTTCAATACGGCTGGAAGTTTTCCTTACTTCTGCAGTCCGCATTGCTTCGAAGGCATGAGGGGTACCATCATTGTGCAGACAGTTCCAACCCCAACGCCGACCCCAACCCCGACCCCAACGCCGACGCCAACCCCGACCCCAACGCCGACGTCGACGCAAACGGTGGATGTGGCGGTTGGTGCGCAGGGACAAAAGAACTTTTCTCCTAAAGTCATTGTCATCAACGCAGGTGACAGCGTGCGTTGGACGTTTTTGTCGGACGGGCACGATGTAGTAAGCGGATCATCGTGCAGGGCCGACAACCAGTTCTGTTCGCCCGACGATGCAAACTGTAGCTTCGCGCCTAACGCAGAGCCTGGAGAGCGATATACTCACGTCTTCAACTCAGCCGGAACCTTTAATTACTTTTGTCAACCGCATTGTGCAGACGGTATGACTGGCACCGTGATCGTGCAGGCGGGTTCAACCTCCACCCCGACGCCGACTCCAACGCCCGCGGCGAGCATTCTTCAACTCAGTTCTGCAGGCTACAGTGTGGGTGAAGCCGAACAGCAAGTTAACGTTACGGTTACTCGGTCAGGTGATACGAGCAGTACTGCGAGTGTGAACTTTGCCACTAGCGATGGCGCCGGTCCGCAAGCCTGCAATGTTGTCAATGGCTTTGCTTCATCGCGCTGCGATTACATCAGTGCGCTTGGGACGCTTAAATTTGCCGCGGGCGAAACTTCCAAGGCGGTCTCAGTACTAATAATCAACGACTCGTATCTGGAAGGGCCCGAGACTTTCAATGTCAGTATCAGCAACCCAACGGGCGCGTCTCTGGGCAGTCCATCAACGGCCACGGTGACGATCGTTGACAATGGCAGCAGCACCGGCGCGAATCCGATCGACCAACCCGGCTTCTTTGTGACTGAGCACTATTACGACTTTCTTAATCGCTTGCCTGATTCAGGCGGGCTGGCGTTTTGGATCAATGAGATTACCTCCTGCGGCAGCGATCAGGCATGCATTCAACTGAAACGCATCAACGTGTCGGCAGCTTACTTTCTGTCGATTGAATTTCAGCAGACCGGTTATCTGGTTGAGCGGATGTACAAGGCGGCCTATGGCAGCGCCAGCGGCACGTCCATTATCGGCGGAGCGCATCAGCTTCCAGTTCCGATCGTCCGCTTCAACGAGTTTCTGCCCGACACGCAGGAGATTGGACAAGGAGTAGTAGTGGGCCAGACTGGTTGGGAGACGGTGCTGGAGAATAACAAGCAGGCTTTCGCGTTGGAGTTCGCGCAACGCTCTCGCTTTACGACCGCATTTCCGACGACGATGACGCCGGCGCAGTTTGTGAATCAGTTGTTCATCAATGCCAGGGTAACGCCTTCATCAACCGATCTCGCAGCCGCTATCGGTGAGTTCGGTTCAGCAATGAACACCAGCGACGCAGCGGCGCGGGCACGAGCGCTGCGCGATGTGTCAGAGAATGCGACCTTGAACAGCCAGGAATTTAACCGCGCGTTCGTGTTGATGCAATTCTTCGGTTACCTGCGGCGCAACCCAAACGATCCACAGGACACAGACTATACGGGCTACGAGTTTTGGCTGACGAAGCTTAATCAATTCAACGGCGACTTCGTTGCTGCCGAGATGGTCAAGGCCTTCATCACTTCCGCTGAGTACCGCCAACGCTTCGGACCGTAGTCAATCTCGCTTAGGTCTCCCTCTCCCTTTGGGAGAGGGCTGGGGTGAGGGCCTACTGCGCAACCAACAACTTTAGTTTCTCTCACTCAGCGCAAATTGTGAAGAAGAAGAGAGCATCAAGCGCGTCTCATCACCACTCATAAACGCGCCCAGCTTCCATCACCGTCAGTTTGTCGATTCCCAAACTCTTTAATTCGTTGATTACTGTGTCTCGGTAGGCGGGCTTGATATGCACGGCCAGAATATCCATGCCGTTGTGATTTAACTTGGTGAGTTCCTGACTGAGCATCGCCGGCGTGAGGTGTTTTGAGGCGTCCGCGAGTTGGCGCATCGAGTTAGGAAACGAAGCTTCAATAAACAACGCGTCGAGACGTTGCGCTTGATTGATCAGGCTCCAAAGATCTTTCGTCTCGGCGGTGTCGGAACTGAAGGCCACGGTTGAATCACCGTCAGAAACCAGCAGGCCGACAGTCGGGACGATATGATTGACCGGCACCGCCGTCACACTTAGATGAGCAGCTTTGAATTCCTTACCGATCTCGAAGGGCACGTATTCCATCACTCGCCCGTGCTCGTTCCTTAATTCTGCAAATCGAGGATAGACGCTGTCGTTAAAAACATCGCGCTCCAGCAACCCGATGATTTGGGAGGTGGCGTGAATGCGTATGGGCTCTTTAAGTTCGCCAAACAGATCGTCGACAAAGATTGGCAAACTCGCGATGTGGTCCATGTGAGGATGCGTCACGATCACGTCGCGGACCGTGCGGCGCTGATCTTCAGTGAGGGCGAGACCGATGCTGCCGGCATCGACGCTGACGCGGTTATCGATCAGAAAGCAGGTCAGACGTTGCGCCAAGCTGGCGCGCCCGTCGGCATCGAACGAGCTGGGTAAGAGTTCAATCTGCAAGTGTCGTCTTCTTGGTTCAGACTTGGTCCAAAGCGCCCCAAGTATAAGTCATCCCGCGCCGGGCGGCGAGAATTTTTCGTCTGCCTCTCCCATTGGGGGATGCAATTAGAAGTGAGAGCTACGCTATCGCGGCCATCAATCAGCGTCGTGTCAGAACCGCGAGCGGTAGCGACCGGATCCTACGCGCGACTCAGGATAAGCCTAATTTCACAAGTTATTGTGTGATCCAGTCGCATCCACCACCCCAAGCGGGCTGCCCGCTCGGGGGCCCCGGTCCGCTCGCGGTTCTGACACGACTCGTAGCGACTCTCGCCCTTAATTACACCCCGCGTTGGGAGAAGGTAAAAACAAGCGGCGGATTCCATCTAAAACCCTCATCCCGGCCCTCTCCCAAGGGTAGCCGGAAATCCAAGCACGCGCCGCAGCTCATGCAGCATCGACAAATATTCATTCTCGCGCTGTTGCGCCTGCTGCGGATCGCGCCCGATTCCGCGCGCTAAGCGGCTGCGATGAAACGCTAGTTCGCTCGCAAGTTGATTACAGCGCATCCGGGTGCGCCACTTGGAAAAGCCTTGCTTCGTCAAAACGTTCCACGACATGCCCATGCGGCCGTGAACAGTGCAAAGCTTTTCGTACTCCTGTGGATCGAAGAATCCCCGCTGATAGTCCGGATAGAGAAACTGGCGCACGATGCGGCCTTCGCGGCGCAGCGAGAAGAAGATGACCATCAGAGTAACGATGAACGCCGGCCCCATGATCACAAAGTAAGCCACAAAGAATCCGACGCCGCCACCGAACACTGCCGAGCCGTTCCAAGTTGCATGCATTAAGATCGCCAGCATGAAGCCGCCCACCGGCGCTACTACCTTCACAAAGCCATTGTTGGATTGTCGGGACCAGCCTAATCCTATTCCGGTCATGCTGGTGAAAAGCGGATGCGAAAACGGCGCAGCCATTCCGCGCAGAATAAAGATGAAGGTCAGGCCGCCCAGTCCTCCTTGCACGGCCCGGCCGTAATAAAGCACGTTCTCCGTCATCGCAAAACCAAGTCCGACCATCCCGGCATAAACGATCCCATCGATGACGCCGTCGAATTCATCTTTCTTCCACAGAAAGAGAATCAGGAGGATAAGGGCCTTGGAACTCTCCTCGACAATCGGCGCCGAGATCACCGCGCCAAAAGCTTCGCCGACTTGCGCATTGTGCGTGGCAACCGCCGCGATGATTGACAAGCTCGTGTTGAAGATAAAAGCGACAAACACGGCGACCAGTGCGCCCCAAAAGAAAGCCGTAGCCAGCATCCAAAGGGGCTCAGCTTCATAGCGATCGATCCAAAGCAGCAGCATCACATAGATAGGCACCGGCAAGGTCGCGCAGATCAAACCGATAATCAATTCCACTGGACCCGTCTCGGCGCCAATCAGCAACAGCACGACCAGCCCCAACAGCGCCGCAAACATTATCGCG
>QHXE01001119.1 GCA_003222835.1 Acidobacteriota bacterium
CCTGTTCGGAAACGAGAGGGCTATTGGATTCGATGTCGCTTCCGATCCGGTTCGACGCGAAGCATTCGAGTGGGCAAGAGATAAGGGAGAAGCCCGTGCCACCAAACAAACCCAACTCATCCAGGACAACGGCACAACTGCTGGCTTCGTGGTTTACCTGCCAGTCTACACCAATGGCCTTTCTCACGATACGGTTGAAGAGCGGCAGCACCGATTAGAAGGCTACGTCGCCGCAATTTTTCGAATCGCGGACGTGATAGCTCAATCGCTCAAAGGGGTCGATCAAAAGGGCCTCCAACTGCGATTCCTCGATCAGGGCGCGGGCTCGACGACGCAGACTCTTTTCGAGAATTCAACCGAGCGCGCGAAGCCGGCAGTCTTGCAAATGAAAACGAGCCTAGAAATGGCTGGACGGAAATGGTCATTGGAATCTTCCCTCTCGCCTGAGTATTTGCGCGCCCATCGCTCCTGGCAATCCTGGAGCGTACTGGCTGTTGGCCTGCTCTTCACCGGACTACTGGGCACATTCCTCCTCGTGGTCACCGGACATCGCCAACGCGACGAAGTTTTGGTCGCGGAACGGACGCACGAGCTGGTCGCGGCTAACGCGATGCTACATCGCGAGATCGCTGAACGCTCCGTCGCAGAGAATGGACTGCGCGTTTCGGAAGCGAAACTTCGTTCTGTCACCCACTCCATCGGCGACGCAATTGTCTCGGCAGATGACAGTGGAAACATCGTTTTTTGGAATCCCGGAGCCGAAGCTATTTTTGGGTATAGTGAAAGCGAGGCAATCGGGAAGCCACTCAACACCATTATCCCGCAGCGCTATCACGGCCTGCACCGCGATACGATGGCGCGCCTCAAAGCCGGAGGGGAAACACGCGGCGTCGGTAAATCGGTTGAGCTCGAGGGCCTGAGAAAAGAGGGTGTCGAATTTCCGATCGAACTCACTTTTTCCTCATGGAAAACGAACCAGGGCCAATTTTACACCGGAATCTTGCGCAACATTACCAGACGCAAACAAGCGGAAGATGCCCTCAAGTCCAGCGAGTCGCGTTTAGCGGAAGCACAGAGAGTTGCTCATGTCGGAAGCTGGGAATGGGACATAATTACCAAACAGGTGTTCTGCTCGGAAGAGCAGTACCGGTTATTTGGGTTCGCGCCCGACGAATTCTTGGCCAGTTACGATCGTTTCCTGGCCTCCGTTCACCAGGAGGACCGCAAGCGGGTGCGGAAATGGTTTAAGGAATTGGTCGGGGGCAATGCGTCCAGCGGGATCGAGGTCCGGATTATTTTGCCGAGCGGCGAAATTCGGCTGCTGCATAGCCTGGCCCGGATCGTCCTCGACAATGCCGGAAAGGTCGTCCGGATTGTTGGAACGTCTCAGGACATTACCGAGCGCAGCAAGGCCGATCAAAAATTCAAATCGCTGCTCGAATCCGCTCCCGATGCCATTGTCATCGTCAACGGTGAGGGAATGATCATGCTGGTGAATTCGCAGGCAGAGAAAATCTTCGGTTACCAGCGCGAGGAACTACTGGGAAAAGAAATCGAAGTCCTAGTGCCGGAACGTTTTCGCGGCAAGCATCCGGGCCATCGGCGCAGCTTTTTCAAAAATCCGCACAGCCGCGAAATGGGCGCCGGCCTGGAGTTGTTCGGCCACCGCAAGGATGGGAAGGAATTTCCGATCGAGATCAGCCTTAGCCCTCTCGAAACCGATGAAGGGGTCCTGGCGATGGCAGCAATTCGCGATACCACCGATCGCAAACGCGCTGAGCGGGAGTTGCATACCGCCAAAGAAGAGGCAGAGCGAGCAAACAAGGCTAAAAGCGAGTTTCTTTCCCGCA
>QHXE01000112.1:0-5204 GCA_003222835.1 Acidobacteriota bacterium
CCGTTTACCCTTCGCCCAGCGCTTCACCTTCACGGGCCAACACGACTATTCGGATAGAACGCGCGCCTAGCGAAGAAGAACAATAGGAAGAATTACCGCGATGAGATCCGTCTTGCTCATTCCCATTGCGTTGCTCCTCATATTAGTTGGACAGGTGGTTGGACAAACCGCCGGCATTGCTCAGAATGCGCCCGCTTTTCGCGTAACGAAGATCACACCCTTCGACAAAGCCGTCCCGGGACAGATCGTGGAACTTCAAGTCGAAGGTCTTGGAGGCGCGCCTCCCGTGACGATGCTTCCGGCCGAGGACTTCCAGATCGAAGTGACGCAGGACGGAGTGAAGCAACACCTTAGCGCACGCGTTATAACACGCACGATGAGTCGCGAACGAAAGAGCGATGGCACTTTGAGCGAGATGAAACCCTTTCAGAACGTTAGTTTCGTGGTCCCTCGCGGTTTGCATCCAGGCCCGTCCGAGATAGTCCTTTCTTATCGAGGCAAGCGGAGCGATGCCGTGAATCTGTCCATAGTCGATCGCCCATTGCGGCCCGTCGTCGGCGGGCCATCGATAATCGCTTTGGCGCCAACAAGTTTACCCCTAAGACCGCCCGGAACGATGACTGACATGGGTTGGAGATTTGAGCGCGACTCGAAGGTTCAGCTTCATGTCCGGCCGCTCGTCGATCCTGACGATCCGGGCTCAGCAATTCTAGTTCGCTTTAAGCAAGGCGATGCTTCCTACGATGCCATTGCTCGCGTCGTGCACCAGTCGCAGAAGGCTGAGCCTCGCGGCCAGGGCGTTGCATTTCTTCCCGCGCGTGATTTCTTGGAGGTTGAAATTCCGGCGGCACTGCAAATGGGCGCCGCTGATATGGAGATCAAGCTGCGCGCTAATGGCGCTGAGAGCGATCCCGTATTACTCAAAGTTCAAATAACCGACACTACTCGATCTGCGGAAGCTCCAGCAGTGAATGCGCCGCGACTCTTGTCGGTGATACCTCGGAAAGTCGGCGCCGGACAAGCCCTGATGCTTTCGGTTGATTACCTGCGCACGCTCAATCCTGATCCATCCCAAACTCTGGTTGCAATCGAGCACGACACTGCCCGATATATCGTAAAGCCTGAGACTAACAGCGCGCTGCGAATGCCGAATAAACCACCTGACGCGCCCGTGATGCTCGTCGTTCGCCCGACAAATGAAATTCTAGGACCGGCACAGGTGAAGGTGTTCAATTCCGCGATTGAGATCGTCGATGAAGCGCTGCCACCAGAAATCATCAGCGTGAATGAGTCGAGCGATGCCGATCTGGCGCACTTGCGCGAGGTGTATCAAATTCAAAGACGCGCCGGCCGTCCTTTCAACGCTTACGATCCGAAAAGACGTTACCTGACGATTCGTGGGCGGGGCATCGATCCCAATCCGCGTTTTGTGCGAATCGCGCTGGAACAAAACGGCGCGACGATCGCCCTGGCGTTGTCGGTTTCCTATGCTTCGCCAGAGCTTCTGATAGTTCGCTTGCCCACGACTGTTACTTCCGGCCCAGTTAAGATAATCGTGGCGAATATCGGCGCGCAATCTCTTAGTGTGCCGGCTACGGCGACTTTCGAATTATCGAAGACTCAATAAGGACAGAAGTGCTTGCGCTGCAAACCGAAACCGCTATAGCATTCCCACGATTGGCGTTCCTTAATATGTACCGAATTTTCCCGGCCAATCCGACCCTACTGACTCGAGAACCAAAGGAGATAAACAAAATGTTGAGAAGAATTCTACCCGCAGTTTTGCTCTGCATGACCCTGGCTGTTGTGGCTGCAGTAACGGCCCAGAAGATCTCAAAGGACCTCGATGAAGCTATTAATTCAGCTTCTAACTTTGCGGACTGGAAGCCCGAAGACAGCATGTATCCCAAGCAGGATGGGAAGCTTGCGCTCGAGAACGGCAAAGCGTGCCTCGAGAAGATAGACGAAGCAGTCACCAAGGGACTGGCCGAATCCACAGTGGTCGAGACCTATAAAGGCAAGATGACCATCAAAAGTTTTTGGCGATCTCACGGCCGCAGAGGAAGCACAGTACGAACCCTTCAGAAAAGTACTCACGGGCGACAAGCTAAACCTCTATAACGACCGCCTCAAGAAGTACAAACTCTACGGCGCTGAAGGCAAAGTGCTCAAGACGCCCGAGGCGTATCGCGACTCGTCTTTGTGGTGCACCACGGGTGTCAATCGGGAAGGCATTGTGCCAGTCTGGAGTGTTGACTGTTGGCACTTCAAAGGCATAACTAAGGTTGGCTCGGTCGAAAGTAGAACTGGCACCGGCGATGAAGCGCCTTCATCAGCTTTTCGGTAGGGTTGTTTTAACCAGCCTACAACAGCTTCTCGGACTCGCTCGAACTTTGTCTGCTACAATCGCCGGGCATGTACACTCTGAACGTCCGCTCGCATCAACGGGAAGAACTAGTTGAGTTCACCGACGAAGTGCGGATCAAGTTGAAAGAATCGGAAGCGAAAGACGGAGTCGTAGTGCTTTACGTGCAGCATACGACCGCGGGCTTGACGGTCAACGAAAATGCTGACCCGGACGTGCCGCGCGACATGCTGCACGCGCTGCGCACGCTGATTCCGCAACATGGCTTGGGCTTCCGTCACGGCGAAGAGAACTCCGACGCTCACATCAAAGCGAGCCTTGTCGGTTCATCAGTCACCGTTCCTTTCAAAGATGGCGAGTTACTGCTGGGCCGCTGGCAGGGAATCTTTCTTTGCGAATTCGACGGCGGCCGTGAGCGAAAAATAATAATGATGATTCGTTGAATACAAGATTTCCTCATCCGAGCCCGCAAGTCCCCACTCTGCACTTCGTTCCATATTCCGGAACCAAATACTAGCTGCCGACGTCTAAACGGCAGAAAACCCACAGTGCAGGAGGCCTAAACAAATGAGACATTTATCTAGATCCATACTGTTGATTGGCACATGTCTGTCGCTGCTCGCCGCGGCCGGTTGTGCAAAGAAGACGAATCGCACTACCAAGGTGACAGTCGCTGGTGAGGCGACAACGCGAGTCGAGCCGGACACGGCTGTGCTCGTGCTCGCAGTTGTGACACAGAGCGCACAGGCAATTACGGCTCAGCAGGAGAACGCGCGCAAGAGCGACGCCGTGACGACCGCTGTAAAGAACATGGCTGGCTCAAATCCTGAAATTAAGACGAGCGATTACACGCTCCAGCCGCGGTACGATTACCGCGCGAATCAATTGCCAAAGATCATAGGCTACGATGCACGTAACAGTGTCATCGTTACTACGAGCGATTTAATGAATGTGGGCGCGGTGATCGATGCCGCTTCACGCGCGGGCGCGAATAGCATTGATAGCGTCTCGTTCACTTTGCGACAGACGAGTCCTGCGCGCGGGCAAGCGCTGGCTGATGCAACTCAACAAGCAATGAACAAGGCTCGCTCGATCGCACAGGCTCTGGGCGGGCGGCTTTTGCGCGTGGGTGAGGAGAATGAAGGCTCAACGGTAGCTGCTGAACCTCAAGCTTATGATATGGCCGCCCGCGAGACAACCAAAATGATGCCGACGCCAATCGCCGCTGGACGATTGAGCATCAGGTCGAATGTTCAGTTGATCGTCGAAATTGAGAGTTAGTCTTCACCGACTTGCTTCATTATCTTGGCGAACTTTTCAACGTCCCCGCGAGTCCGTTCCAACTCCCGGCGGCTTTCAAGGTACGCCTGCCATTGCGGTGTTTGCGTCAGAGCTTTCGTGGTGTCTTGGTCCAACGCTTGCGCCATCAGCGCGATTAGATCGCTGACCACTCGCGTGTGATCGAGCAGCGATTCGATAATCGAGTGCGCGAGTTCGGATTGATCTAGATCGGACGCGCCGACTCCGGTCTTATTCGCTTGCTTCTCAGGCATGCGTTGTTACGCCCCTACGGGCTCGAACTTGAATCGGAAATTGTAACTATGAACATCGCGCTCCTTACGGAGCTTAGTTCGAATACCAACTTCCTCGAATTAGTGGAAGCTCGGCAATTTCACACTCGAATTCGCTTTCATCTACAGAGACTTTCACACGTGTCCCCGGCGCCAGGTAATCATACTTGAGATAACCAAGCGCTATGGCCCGATCGAGCCGCGGGGAAAAAGCAGATGACGTTACGCGACCGATCTCTTTGTTATCAGCAGACAAAACCTTCGCGCCTCGCTTCAGTTCGGCGTTCTCTCCAAGAATCATCCCCGTCAGTTTCTTCGCGACGTGGCCCCGATGCTTGATGCGAACGATTATCTCCTGACCGAGATAGCAGCCTTTGGTAAAACTCACCGCCTCGTCAAGATTCGCTTCCGTAACCACGGTGGTTTCGTCCATGTCGATACCATAGCGGGGAATGCCGGCTTCGATGCGCAGAGTTTCCAACGTCTCAAAGCTTACGTTTTGCGCTCCGGCTTTCATCATTGATTCGCGCAATTCGCGAGCAACGTTGACATCGACAAAAAGATCAAAACCGTCTTCAGCCGTATGGGTGGCGCGAATAATAGTTACCTCGCGGCCATTCGCAAGCTTTCCCTTCATGACTTTCTGGCGTTCGACCGCTGACTCGTCACCAAAGACCGCCCGCATGATACTCTCGGCGCTCTTACCCTGAATCGAGAGCGATACTGTCTCATTCGTCACATCCGTAATGCGGAAATCTCCCGCCAGGGTGAACCGTTCGAGAATCTTCAAAACGGTATCATGCGTTACATCTTCAGTATCGATTAGGAATCCATCTTCGCGATGAATCACACGAACGACGGCTAGCAGACGACCTTGTACGTTTGCAAACGCCGCCGGCATCCAGGTGTTCGCGGCGAGCGTCTTCATGTCATTCGTAATCAGGCCATTCAGAAACATCACGGCTTCCGAGCCGCTGACAAGTAATCGGCCGCGACGAGAATGATCGATGAGACCCGCCCCACCGTCGCGCACCGCTGAGTATTCCGTCATTGGGATTTCTTTAGTCATAGAATAGCAGCTCGTTCGCAAATCACTTCAGACCAGCGCGCCGAATCGCCCGCGCCACCACCTTGTAATCCCGCAACTGCGCTCTTTCATTGCGGCTGGTAATCAATACCTGCGGGCTCGGATGATAAAGCGGCACCAACAGCCGGCCATTCCAGAAACGAATCTTTCCCGCGTCTTTCCGTAAATTCAATTCATGATA
>QHXE01000112.1:5465-9900 GCA_003222835.1 Acidobacteriota bacterium
ACGCGCGCCTCGATTGGTCCATTCAGGTCGCTTAGGACTGCGGTTCGCTCGCACATCGCAGGGCAGCGAATACAGGCCGCGGCTTCCGAAGCCAACGCCTGGAACTTTCTTCGTTTTTCGTCCATCAAGATTAGATCTATATCACAATTTATTTCATAGCCTATTGACTTAACACGCTCATTTAGACTAGAAAGTCCTCTGCCCTAACAAAACGAACAATGTCCACACTACAAACAACCAGCATCCACGACGCCTATCGAGAGCGCTCGGTGCTAATTACCGGCGGCCTCGGTTTTATCGGCAGCAATCTGGCGCGCCGTCTGGTGGAAGTCGGCGACGTCGAGGTTTATTTGCTTGACGCGCTGGTACCCGACCAGGGCGGCAATCTTTTTAATATCGAAGACATCAAGGATCAACTCACGTTGCATGTCGCCGATATGGGCGACCCATCGGTTATCAATCATCTGGTCGGCGGCATGGACTATGTTTTCAACCTGGCGGCGAACGTGAGCCATCTGGATTCGATGTTGTTTCCGCAACACGATCTGAAGCTGAACTGTCAGTCGCAGCTCACCTTGCTCGAAGCCTGCCGCAATTTCAATCCGCATGTAAAGATCATCTACACCAGTACCCGACAGGTTTACGGCAAACCGCTTTACTTGCCGCTTGACGAGGAGCACCGTTGCGCTCCGGTTGACATTAACGGCGTTCACAAGCTGGCGGCCGAACATTACCACCTGCTTTACCATCGCGTATACGGAGTGCGTTCCACGTGTCTGCGCTTGACCAATACCTATGGCCCGCGCCACCTGATGCGTCATAACCGGCAGAGTGTAATTGCCTGGTTCATACGGCAGGCGATGGATGGAGGTATGATCGATCTGTTTGGTGAAGGGCGCCAGAAGCGCGATTTCAATTACGTTGACGACGTGGTCGAAGCGCTCCTGATGATTGGCGCCAGCGAGAAGGCTGAGGGCGACGTCTTCAATCTCGGCAGTCACGAGCCAGTGAGTTTATCGCACCTGGCGGAAGAGTTAATCTGGCTTACCGGTCACGGCACGGTGCGCTACGTGCCTTTTCCACCCGAGCGACAGATGATAGACATCGGGAATTGTTACTCGAGCTATCGGAAGATCGAAACGCTGGTTGGATGGGAACCTCGCACGACTTTGCGCGAGGGTCTGGCGCGCACGATCGAATTCTATAACAATCACCGCTCGCACTACTGGGATTCAAAAATCGAATCGACTCCGCGAATTCTCACCACGGCTTAAAGCAGCGCTTTTCTCGTCACGGTGATGTCGCGGGCGGTCGAGTTATATCCGCCGTTTTCAACCACGTTGCCATCTTTGTCGATCAATTCAAGCTTGACGGTGTGCGGGCCGCTGGTCCATCCCGTCAACCAAATCGGTTCCCACTTGTCCAGGAATCCGGACTGACCATCAATCGTGTAACGCACGCGATATTCGCCGCCTTGATCGCGCAGCTTGGCATTTAAGAGCCAAAAATCGAGCATGATCGTATCGGCGTCTTCATTAGCGTAATCGCCTTTCGGACGGCTGTAAGTCAACAATGGCTTCGCCGGATCCACGGGCGCCATGTTGGTCCTGGCAATCGCGGAAAAATCTTTGCCTTCGCGGGCCGGGGTCGGGCTAGCGCCGGCAGTCTCGGACTTGGCTGGACTCTTGGTCGGGCTGGCCATTATCTGACCGCTATTCGTGGTCGTTGGTTTCGAGGCCTCGCCGCCGCCCTTTACGATGAACGTAACCATCTGAAAAGCCCCATCGTTTTTGAAGCTTTCATGCCATGGCCGCGACGGAAAAACTCTGAGCGTGTGATCGCCTTCGCTTACGTTGAGCAGTTGGAACGGCTGGTCTAACTCATAATAGGCTTCGTAAGGCTGATTATCGAGAATCACGTGAATGTGGTTGCCCTTGCCTGTCGCTGGATCTTTGTGTGGTTTGTATCCCTTGAGATCGCCGGTGAGCTCCAGTTTGACTTCCACGGTCGAACCGTTAATCGTGGCGTTCTTTGCCGGTGAAATAATCCTCAGGATAGGCTTCGCCTGATCCTGTTCGCCGCGATCTTTCATCATCTGTTCGATTTTCTCCGGCCGCGATACAACCGTAAGGTTTTGCGTGGCCGGCGGCGTGACTGAACTCGTCGCGGTTGCATTTTGATTTTCACTCGTTTGCTGACAGCCGGAACTGATAAAAGCTGCGGCCACACAGAGACCAAAGACTGCCAGAGAGATGTTCGGGATTCTCATAGCTCCTCCAATGCATTGATGATTTGTTTGGACATCATCCGATAACACAAAAGCGGGCACGTTAACAAGTCTATGGATTACGTGTCAGAACCGCGAGCGGTAGTGACCGGCCCATTCGTGCTTTCTAAGTTGCCTCCATGATCCGGTCGCTACCGCTCGCGGTTCTGACACGCGCACTCCAAATGATCTACGCCGCCATGGGCTGGGCCACTAATCGATGCAAGCGCCGCTCGACCGCGCCCCAATCGATGTTCGAGAAGAACGCTTCGATGTACTTGGGCCGATCCGCCGGTTTGTAATCAAGTATGAACGCGTGCTCCCAAACGTCCATTACCAGCACCGGATTGAAACCGGCGACGTTGCCCGTCTCGTGCAGGCTGATCCAATGATTCGACAACTGTCCGTTGGCCGGATTCTCGTAACAGATGGCCCAGCCAACGCCGCGCATCTTGCCGATGCCGACAAAATCCGCCTTCCAAATATCGTAGCTGCCGAACGATTCTTCAGCGGCTTTGCGAAAGCCGGTCCTTCCCGTGGGATCGCCGGTGCCGCCGCCGTTCTTCAGATTGTCAAAATAATATTCGTGCAGCACCATGCCGTTGTATTCGAAACCCAGACGCCGCTTCAGTTCCGAATAATCGGCAAACTCGTCCTGATCGACTTTGGCGTCTTTGATGAACTCGGCGATTTTTTCGTTGAGCTTGTTCGTCTCTTTGACATAGCCCTCGTAGAGTTTGAAATGCATCTCCAACGTTTCGTCAGAGATACCTTTCAAGTTGCTGAGGTTGAAGTCCCTCGGTTTGTAAGTCGTCATTCCCATGCTTGTAGCCTCCTTGAATAATGTAGAACAGGCTGCCGGCCTGTTCGGGTTTTGGTTGTTTTACCGCACGGAACAGGCTAGCAGCCCGTTCTACATGATTGCCTCCTTGAATTATTCCTGCCTGTAGTCATAGCTCGACAGATACTCGTTAGGTTAAGCGAAATATGGAATGAAAATGTGGCGAGGGGATGGAGAGGATAAGCCAATAGTGTTGCGACTCACTTAGCACGCTAGTTGAAAAGTCCCTCTCCCTTTGGGAGAGGGCCTACGTGCAAGAGTAAATCAAGAACCCGCTGAAAGACTTCGCCTCAGTCCCTCACCCCAGACACTCCCAAGGAGGGAGGGAGTTTCTGAGCAAGCATGTGGCTAAGCGCCGGTGCGATAGCTCAACCCCAGCGTGATGATCTTTTGTAGCAACGACTCGTAGTCTAAACCTGAATGTTTGGCTGAGTCGGCAAAGTCTTCGTCGCGGGCGATCTGTGAATTGGGATTGGCCTCCAACAAATAAATCCGGCCGTCGTCGGTCACGCGATAGTCCAGACGCGCATAGCCGCTCAAAAACAGCGTGCGATAGATTCGCTTCGACAGTCGCTTCAGCTTTTCGCGCATTTCTTTGTCGAGATCGGCGGCCTTCGTAACTACTCCGACCTTCTCCTGATAAGCCGGATCCCATTTCAGTTTCGAGGTCGCGATGTTGGGCGCGCCCTCGGGAAGTTTCTCGATCACCAGTTCCCACGGCGTATAGGTTTGCAAACGCTGATTCCCAATCACGCTGACGTAAATCTCGCGGCCGGCGATGTACTGCTCGGCGATGGCATGCGTCTTGGTTTGGCGGTGGATGAACTCGACGCGCTCAGCCAACTTTGCATCGTCATTCACGATCGACGCCTGGGCGATGCCGACCGAGCCTTCTTCGCTAATCGATTTTACCAGCAGCGGAAATTTCAGACGCCTCGACCGTTGCACTTTTCGATTCATGTGAAAGACGGCGAATGACGGCACATGAATGTGATGGTAAGCGAGTACCATCTTTGACAGCGCCTTGTCGTGCGAAATCGTCAGTCCGCGCGGATTGCATCCGGTGTAAGGCTGCTTCATCAATTCGAGGTAGCTAACGACGTGCTGGTCGTACAGAGGATAGCCGTGGAATTCTTCCAGCAGATTGAAAGCGACGTGCGGCTTGTGCTCCATCAAGGCGTTCCCGATGACGCCGAGGTTGTTGTAAACGCCGACCGGCGAGACTTCGTGGCCAATCTTTTTCAGGGTTGAAATCACGTCCCATTCAGTTTTGAACGGCGCAATTTCTTTCGCGCTCAGATCTTCGATGCTGTCCGGCGGCACCAGAT
>QHXE01000113.1:0-6719 GCA_003222835.1 Acidobacteriota bacterium
GATTTGCCCACGGATCAAGTGCGCGGCCAAGTTCCTGGCCCAGGCCAATGAAGCATAGCGCAATCACGACGAAGAAAAATCCACCCATCACTTCAACCGGCACCGGGTAACGAAACAGATCCGGCATGCGATACGCGTTGCCGAAGAAGACAACTTCGGGCGAGGGACGATCGATTCCGTTTTGCACAAATTGGCCGCTGGTGATTTCGACGATGTGCGCTGTCGCCATGCCGATTACCAGAATGAGCGGCGTCCACCTGAGATAGTTGCGGCGGTGGCTAGCGGCCAGACAACCATCCGACATTCCCAGGAAGCAAGCCAATAGCACTACGTTGGTGAAAAACGTCAGGTACAACGCATGAGCCGGAAACCAACGAATAGCCGCCAGCTCGATAAATAGAATTAAGAAGCTAATCAAGAAAAGCTCGAGGCCGTCGCGTACAGGCGAATTAGTATTAGCAGGTTTATTATTCACAAACTGTCCTCGTTATCGTCGGTACCGCCTGCGGTAGCGGGCGGTTGATCGTTAATCATTTGAGCGGAGACTAACCGCCCGCAACCACAGGCGGTACTGACAGAGATCGCATGGAAAATAACTCTATGGTCATCGATAAATCAATCGAATCAATTTATCTCGACTTCCAGCGGCGTCGCATCGTGAGACTCATAGCCTTCCGGCCAGTTTGAGATATTCACGCCATAAAGCCAATCTGCATCGGGCGTGACCGCAAAGCGAATCGTGAGCGGCAAGCCGCGCGCAACTCGGAGACGCGGCGACCACGCGCTTGTCTTCCACTCCTGAATCAAAGGCGCTTTCGGATCTTCGACCGGAACCAGACGCGAACCGCAATCGGTCCCGTTAACAAACAACGTGACGCGGGTGCGAACCCACGAAGGCTTTGCATCAACGGGAGAGACTGGTTGAATATGCGCGCGCACGACGATCTGTCCGACGCGACGACGCTCGGTTCGACCCGGCACAACGTATTCGAAATAGCCTACGCCCGATCCCCAGATATATCCGTAGCCGCCGCCAAGTTTTTCAAATCGGCCGCTCACTGCTATGTTCGGCCGGAAGCGATACAGAATCCCGCCTTCTTTTTTGTAGATAATCTCAGGTTGCACGGCCTCGTCGGTTTGGGTTCGCGAGAAAACGAATTGCCGCGGCACCAGATGTCGCCCTGAATCAAGCAGCGACGGCGGCGGCAAAGCGTTCGCTAACGAGGCGAAGAGATGTGCACCTCCATTCACCTCGGCCAGTATGGCGGCGTCGCGTGAGGATGAATAGGTAACGCCGTAGCCGCGCTGCGAATCCGGCGTCAGAATCCAGAACATCGCCCCCGCCACGCCGTCACGCGCTGCGTTTTCGAGATACGCACCATACCAATCCGACTCGGAAAATCCTTTGTAGCCGTCGACGGACATTCCAAACTCGCCAAACACGAGCGGCTTCTTGATCGACGCCGCCGCAGCCACGCGATTCTCGATAAACTGCGAGAGCGCTTTCGGCGAATCGACAGAGGTGTCGGTGTCGTTAATCGGATAGTGGTGCACGTCGCAGTAATCAATTGTCGGCAGCGCATGATCCGCAATCCACTCGCGACGCTCAGCCGCCGAACGGAATCCCCAATCGCCCGGCGCGCGACGCTCAGCCCAATGGCCGGTCAAACACTGCGCTTCATTCATCAATTCAAACCCGAAGATCGTTGGATCGTCGCGGTACATGACTCCGTTGATGCTGTTGCGGCGCATGACGATCTTATCGACGTGCTCGCGATAAAGACGGCGGGCCGTTTCGTTCGAATAGAACAGCATTGCCTTCTCGTTGTCGATGCCGAAGGGATACTTATCATCGTCGGCTCCGCTAATTCCGGCCCAGCGTAAATACTGCGTCACGCCGCCGGTATCGCGCCACCAGTTGGCGAGGCAGAGTTGGACACGCAGACCATTACGCGCGGCTTCAGCCAGAACTTGATCGAGAAAGACAAACTCGGCTTCGTTCCATTTGTTCGGTGCGTAGCGAAATGCATGTGTGCGCGGCCAGTCATGAAAATCTGCGATCGGCTTAACGTCATTCGGGCCGCCTTCACCCGAGGCCCACACGCGCACCACCTTGATTCCAATTTGCGCCGCCTGCCGCAAGGTTTCAGGCATGCGCGCGCGATCGTCATCGCGATACATTACTGCTACGTTTGCGCCCACGAACCGGAACGGCTTGCGATCGATCACAAATCGCAGGCCGTCTGTTTGCACAAAGCCAGCGCGTCCGCGAGGCAGCGAAAGGCGCCAGCTCCCAATCGCAAACAAAATCGCCGCGCCTGCAATTAAAGTAGACGCGGCTAACAGAAGTTGTTTTCTGGCCATGAATCCCCGATACGCGTGCTGCACGCCAGAGGCGTGCGTACCCAAAGGACTTATCGCGGGCTGGTCAAACGGACAAATCCCATGATGGTGCAAGCTCCGGCAAGAATCGCGAAGAGGTTGAAGAAACTCAGAATCGTAAGACTGAGTTGTATATCTCTCAGGACGAAACCAAAGCCGAGCAGTAAAAATTGCAGATGATAAAGCAGCATGCAGACGGCCGCAAAAGAAAACCACTTGGTGGAAGCGCCGAATGCCCGCGCGCGTGCAAACCCCATAACTGCCGAAATCAGCCAAACGACCGCGCCCAGGGCCAGCGAGCCAATGATTAAGGGCACGAAATAAGACGGCTCTTTGAATGTAGTCTCAACCTGATCGGGTTGGAGCAATGTAAGAAAACCAAGACTCATCGGTTACTCCCATTTCAGTACCACGCGCGTCAGCGCGTGGGTCATCCAAAGTCAGTACCAGCTCCGTCAGCGGCTGGGTCGTCTGTCAGTTCCTCGTAAAAACAAAACGGCCGTTTGCGCAGGGCGATTGCCGCAAGGCGCAAACGGCGTCGCTCGGATCAATAATGCAAGCCAACCTTGTGGCCGGCAAAAATGCACGATTGGCTCTTAGGTCCGTCGCAAGCAATCATCCGATGTCGGCACAGTGATTCTTGCAAAGTCCTCTACTGGGTGATGTGAATCTCCTCTTCCTTATTCACGTGCCGCAGGAATAGGAGCAACGCGCAGGCGCAGAATACTACGGCCAGAACCAGCGAGATCCATCCCTGCATATGTCCGCCTCCGGGCGTGCTGTCCGTGACGAACTTGTAGAATTCAAAAATCGCGCCGCCCAGCGCGGCCAGACCGACAATTGACAGAAGAAAGTCAACCATAATTAACCTCCGGCGTCTGCCAAGTTCTCCGCATGAAGCTTATAGATAAAGCCCCGTCTCGCTGAATGAATGCTTTTTGAACGGCTGCATGTTAACGCCGCGGCCGCGGATTAGCAAGCGTTTTCGTGACGCCGGCAATTTGATAGGTAGCTCCCTCTCCCTTTGGGAGAGGGTTGGGGCGAGGGCCTAGCGAAGAAACCCAAAATACTCTTCTTTCTCCCTCTTTATCGGAACGGAAAAAGGATGAAGGGGAGTTTTCGTTTCTTGTTGCTCAGCTAAGCCCTCACCCCAACCCTCTCCCAAAGGGAGAGGGAGCGACTAATCCTCACTCAACCGTGATCGCGCCGGCAAGGTACGTGAATTCACCGCCCGCCGATTGCAAGCGAATGCTGTAATCGCCTGGCTGGACGCTCGACGCAACCGTGACTTCGAAGCTGATGACCGGATAAGGCGTATCGAATTCTTCCTGCTGCAAGCTGTCCGCAACGACACTGATCAAAGGCGAGCTGATCGAAAGGCCTGCGGCGGCAACTTGATCGACAGCGTCGCCGCCCACATAAATCCTGAAGGTCTTGCCGGCTTTCAAAGGCAATACTGTGGTCGACAACTCGCCGTTCATTCCAATGACCTGAGGCTTGAGCGTCGGTGCGGGATTCGTGAATACAAACGAGCCCAGCGAGACCGGCGCGTCGCTCATCACGGCAATCAACTGTGAAAGTGAAGGACCATTAGCCATAAAGCTACGGAATGCCGTAGTTTCGATCAGACTCGAGTACTGTCCTCCCGTGGAAGCAATATCGCTCGCCGCGACCGGACCCTCCAGGCTCTGCACGATCACGTGATAGTTTCCGGCCGCCAGTGTTTCAATGTGATATTCTCCCGAAGCTAGCGAGACGGTACTGCCCACAACTTTTCCGGTTTCTGCGTCCTCCACGAAAATTTGTGCGCCAAATATCGGTCGCGACCCACCGGCCAGGCCGTTAGCAATCAGCTTTCCCGAAATCGAACCGGTTCCCGCGCGCGATCCATACAGCGCTCTGACGCCCGCCACATCGTCTGCCGACAGAGTACGTTGAGTAAAGGCTGGCAATCCGTAAACACCATTCATTGCCTGGCGCGGCTGCATTGTGGCCCCGATGATGGCCGAGTGCTCTAGGCCCAACAGATGTCCGACTTCATGCGTAAAGGTTGATTCGAGATCGTACGTCCCGGGCGTGCCGTCGCTGGAAAAAGGCTGATTAGGATTAAGCGCGATGTCGGCTTCCACGATCGCCCCGCCTGAATCATAGAAGACTCTCGTGCGGCCCGGATTCTCTGAAGCGCGAAATGCCGCGGCGTTTTCGGCAGAGATCGTGATCAGATTGATTCGATCGCCGGCATTGTGTGGACTGATTGTCTGCGCCGTCGAACTGGTTTCCAGAAACTGAACATCCGTCACTTTGGCCCAGTGCGCCAGCGCGTTCTGCACGGCGCCAATGACGTCGCTGCCTGCTTTGATATTCGGTGGCGGTGAGTTCAGCGAAGTCGAGAAAGAGATGATGATTGGCTTGGTCAACCACCGGCCCGCAACGATGCCGGCACTATCGCGATATTCGAGCGTGTAGGCGCGCATCGGCGTCTGCACGCCAACGAGGGCGAGCAGCGCAATAATCGCACTCAGTCCTTTTCGGGTCATCGCTCTTAATGTCCGATAAGCTTTAGCTTGTCGTGTTGCCCTAAGACGGCGACCGGCTACAGCTCGTCGGACGCCGTCTGGCGCGGAGCCAATCTTAGCACGCCTCCGGGAATTATTCGTTGCTTTTTTGCTTGCGAACACGATCTGACGCCTTCTGTCATTCTCACGCGGTTTCAACCGGGTGGACGGACGTCCCCTTGAATTATTCAACCGTTTCAACGGTTTTCAGCTGCGTCACTCGGGAGCGGGCACAAGAAAACCGTTGAAACGGTTGAAGAAATCGCAGTGCCCGTCGCTTTTCACCCGGCTTAAGCCGTGTGTGAATGAGAGAGATAGTTGGTAGACCGCCTCTCAAGATCAGTTTGGCGACTTTCTTCCATAGCTGGGCAACTTGCTGCAACTCGCTGTAATCTCAAGACGGCCTGATGTATATTTGAACACCGCACAGTGCCCGGTATTCTAATCTAAACTTTCTAAACGGACCACTAAACAACGTTCTCCAAACAAGGTTTTCCCGCATGCAACTTACTTCATTCCTGTGTAACCGGCTTGTCTCAAAGCCGCTTGTTTTCAATTGTCTATTCCTGGCTCTCCTCGGTTCGGCGATTTTGTTCGCTCCGCGATCCGCGGCGACCCGTCAAGCCATTTCACCGTCCGGCCAGGAAAACCAAGCTGCGCCCGGCCAAAAGCGCCAGCGCCCGGAATTCGTTCCCGGTGAAGCGCTGGTGAGATTCAAGCAGGACCGAGCATTCGAGGGCGCCGCCTCTCTTCCGGTGCCAAACGCCGATGCGTTAGTACAGTCACAAGGAAAGTCTTCCGCGCTCGCTCAAGCGCAGGAACAGGTGTTCGTGAAGGTGGATCGCTTCGAAGGATCCGAGATCGTCGATGGCTTGCGACTCGCGCGCATGGCTGCAGACGACACGATGAAAGCGATCGCCGCTCTCCAAGCTCGCGATGACGTTCTTTATGCCGAACCAAACTACATCGTGCATGTCACAACCACTACGCCGAACGATCCTCAATTTAATTCGCTGTACGGACTGGCAAAAATCGGCGCGCAACAAGCGTGGGATACAACGCAAGGAAGTCGAAGCGTGGTGGTCGGCATAATCGACGAAGGCATCGATATCAACCATCCCGATCTTCAGGCAAATATTTGGACCAATCCAAGCCCCGGATCAATTTCAGGAATCTCCGGCGATATCCATGGCTACGATTTTATCAACGGCTCTGGAACCATTCCGGCGGAGCCTCATGCGACACACGTCGCGGGCACTATTGGAGCTGTGGGGAACAACAGCATTGGCGTCGCGGGGGTCAACTGGCAAGTCAGTCTGATGTCGCTGCGGTTCATTAACGACGCAACGGGTTCAGGTTCAGATGCCGACGCCCTCAAAGCTTACAACTACGCCAAGCAAATGCGCGACCTTTGGACCAGCAGCGGGGGAACGAAGGGCGCCAACATTCGTGCGTTGAATGCGAGCTATGGTGGCGGTGGCTATTCGCAAGCCTCAGCGGATGCTATCAATGCGTTGGGCCAGTCGGGAATTCTGTTCGTCGCCGCGGCGGGCAATGATGGTCACAACACCGATGTGCAACCGAATTATCCTTCCGACTATGCGCTCTCGAATGTTGTTTCCGTGGCGGCAACGAACTCAAGTGACACTCTCGCGAGCTTTTCGAATTTTGGCACGCGGACGGTTTTATTGGGAGCGCCCGGAGTCAGCATACTGAGTACGACTCCCAACAATACCTACAGTTTCTTCAGTGGCACTTCGATGGCCACGCCGCATGTAGTGG
>QHXE01000113.1:6782-7781 GCA_003222835.1 Acidobacteriota bacterium
CTCTGCAGGCGATGAACGAGGGAGACACTACTCCACCGGGTACGGTCGGCGCCTTTCAAATCGCGGCGCAGAGTGGACGCAACGTGTCTCTCTCATGGAACGCGTCCGGCGATGATGGCGTCGCTGGACAGGCATCGCTTTACGACGTCAGTTTTATCGATCAAACGACTAGTGCAGTGGTCCCGCTTACAAGTTTGACGCCCGCCGCTTCTGGCGCAGCGCAAAGTATTAACGTCAATGTTCCTTATCGTCACACCGCGGGAACATTCCGTTTGCGAGAATTCGATAACGTAGGAAATGAAGGAACGCCCGCGACGATCGCGGCCAGCATTCCTCCGAACTTTGCCGATCCGTACACCACCGCGGTGAACTCGCCGGCGTCGCTGTCCACGGGAGGAACCGGGTTAGGACTAACCTTCGACGATCGCTACCTCGAAAACTTTCAACTCCCGTTCGCGTTCCCTTATTTCGGCCAGCTTTACAGCACCGTCACCATCTCGACGAATGGAAATCTCTATTTCTCAGCGCCGCCAAAGCGAAACAACGGCGATGCCGACGACGTGCCTGGTTCCGTTTCCGACCTGGCGCAGTCCAGGATGATCGCAGGCATGTGGGACGACCTCGATCTGCGAACTTCCAGAAGAGCCGATGCCGATGTTTACGTTGTGCGACCTGATTCGACGCGCATCATCTTTCGCTGGCAAGGCGTGCAATTCGGCGACGGTGTAAATGGGGCTCCTATCAACTTTGAAGTTGAGTTGCGAAACGATGGGACGATCACTACCCGTTACGGCTCCGGCAATACAAATCTTAATCCGGTTGTAGGGATCTCAGGCGGCGAACCCGATCCTTACGTGATCGATTCGCTGACTTCTGAATTGAGCCTAAAGAGTCTTACCAACGCTCCGAGCGCAGTATTTGCTCCGCGCTCTTCGGTGCAATTCACGGGCGCAAACTACAGCGTCAACGAGGGCGATGGGCACGTGAACGTCACTCTAA
>QHXE01000114.1 GCA_003222835.1 Acidobacteriota bacterium
TGCAAAGGGTCAAGCTACCACGCTCTGGGCGTGAGGGGGCGGTTGAGGTTCGACCGTTCCCTGCCAAAACGAGGCTATGTGCCTCTGAGGCGTAAGGGCTCTCAGGTGAAGCAGTGAAGGGGAATCCGACGACGACGGTAATCCCCAGAGTCGATGAGAGCAAGATATCTCCCGAAGAGTTATCAGAACCGGTATCCCAAATCCTCTTAACCAACAAATAGGGCACTCGCAGACCTCTGAGAGTGAAGTTGAATCGTCAATGGTCGAAATAGCGCATGAACCACTGAAGCGGGTTGTTGTCCGCGAACTAGTCAAATACGACAACCCTCAGCAGCTAGTGAACTCTCTTGCCATAATCATGAAAATGGGGCAACCCATTCTTCTAAATTGGTGTGAGGGAGTCGTCTTCGTCTCCCAGCCGATCCCTCCTCCTGAAATGCCCGAAGAATATGCGAAAGGTGAGCTCTACATTGCCTCAATCAGCTTCGCGCCGATGTCTGAGTTCAGCCACAATGTGAAGGCTGGTAATATGGAGATGCCCGTTATTGACGTCTCGAGAAGCCCGCTCAGCCAGGAAATCGGACGGTTTCTCAAGTCCCACATGGAATGAGAAACGCGCAGTCTCACGCCTTTCCGTAGAACGCTTTCATTTCGCGCGTAAGCGCAGGGACCACCTCGAAAACGTCCCCGACAATGCCGTAGTCTGCGAATCCGAAGATCGGAGCTTCCGGATCTTTATTGATTGCGACTATAACCTTGGAGTTGATCATTCCGACACGGTGCTGAATTGCGCCAGAAATGCCCGCCGCAATGTACAGAGTCGGAGAAACAGTCCGCCCAGTCTGTCCAACCTGGTCCGAGTGAGGCCTCCAACCGGCATCAACGGAGGCTCTAGATGCTCCGACTACCCCTCCCATGACCTCAGCCAGTTCCTCAAGAATCTTGTAATTCTGCGGTCCTCCCATTCCCCGTCCACCCGAAACTATGACGCTCGCCTCCGTGAGATCTAATTTCTTCGCTCCTTGAGTTACAAACTCCTTCACAACCATCCGTGAAGTCGGTCGGTTAAACTCTACTTGCTCGATCGTCGGTTTCTCTACAGGTACGACTTCTTTGGCCGTGAAAACATTTGGTCGGAGCGTTGCGATGCTTGGCGAGCTGTTGACTTTGACTCTGAGCAAGACCTTGCCAGCATAAGCAGGCCGGGTCGCAACTAGCTTCCCGTTTTCCAGCTCCAAATGAGTGCACTCGCTCGCAACAGCTGTACCTAGGTGAATTGCCAATCGTGGCGCCAGGTCCTTCCCCGCAGAGGTTGCTGCAGCGAGGACAACGCTTGGGTTAACTCGCTTGATCGCTTCTAGCGCTATCTGCCGATAATAATCGGGGTGAAAGAGAGCCAACGAGGGGTCATCCGCCAAAATGACCTTGTCAGCTCCATACCTTCCTAGCTCGCTCGCGCGATCCCTCAGACCACTCCCAATTGCTAGGGCACACTCGCTCACATTGAGAAGATCCGCTAGTCTTCTGCCTTCAGTCACCGCCTCGAAGGCTGCTTTACGGAAGGCAGGTCCTGATGACTCTGCGAGAACTAGAACTTCTCCTGTCACTATTCAGATCACTTTGGCCTCTTCGTGGAGGAGCTTCACGAGTGTTGGAACTGCCTCAACTCCTTTTCCGACGATCTTCCCGGGAGGGCGGGGCGGAGGATTCTGGATAGAAACGATTTCAATAGATGACATCGGCAGCTGGACATCCTTAACCACAATCGGCTTCTTTCTTGCGGCAACAAGCTCCCGAAGGGAAGCGTAACGCGGAATAGTCAGATCCTTTTCTGCGGTGAACACTGCTGGTAGGATCGCTTCCACCGTTATTGATCCTCCTTCAACTTCCCTGTGCGCAACCGCCTTTCCACCAGATACCTCTAGTTTGACGATCTGGGTTACGCAGGGAATCCCCAACAATTCTGCGACCATCTGGCCGACTTGCTGGTTGTCGTCGTCGACGCCTTTCTTTCCGAAGAGAAGAACATCAAATTCCAGGCCTTTCAGCTCGTTAGCGAGTACTTTCGCAGTTGAGCCGGGGTCATCCGGGATTCTGTCGGACCTAAGATGAATTGCCTTGTCGCCACCGAGGGCAAGTGCCTTCATTATCACCTGCATAGTTTTCTCTGGACCCAAAGTGACGACCGTTACTTCGCCCCCATGCTTCTCCTTGAGCTGAACAGCCTGCTCGAGGGCATATTCTTCGTAAGGGTTGATTACGAACTCCGCATCTGAGGTATCAATCGACTTCCCATCAGATGTTATCTTGATCCGAGCTGCCGTGTCCGGAACACGCCGCACACAGACAACGACTTTCAGTAGTCGACGACCTTACTACGAGAAATCCGAGCGAGGCATAAGCTTTCGCGGGCTCAACTGGGCATTTGGTAATGATTATGGTAAACAGTTAAAGGTGGGAAACGTTTCGCCGTAATTGACGATACAATATGTTTGGCTTCGGTGATCCCTCTCAGGTTGCGCTGATCTTCGGCGCGGGCGACCCATTTCAGATCCTTCTGATCCTCGCCGTGGTTGCAGTACTCCTCATCTGGGGACCTCAGAAAATACCGGAACTGGCAAGGTCTATAGGGAGAGCTCGGAGAGAATTCGACGATGCCTCGAAAGGTCTAGTTCAACAAGCCAGTAGCCCATCAACGGACACGTCCTCGCCCGATACATTAGTTGAAACGGCCCAGAAGCTTGGAATCAATACTCAAGGAAAGACGCGCCAAGAAATATCGGACGAGATCGTAAGACAAGCACGGAAGTAAACGGTAACATTTCCGATTCCTGTCCCGTGTGCCGTCGCGAGAGCCGTACTGGTGGCACTAATCTGGTACGGTAGTTTGTTCTCGATAGTTTGTCTCATTTGAATATGGTGCGCCTGTTGCGAGTCGAATGATAATCCTTGTCGAATGAATCCGAGAGGGAAAAAGTAATTCCCCTATGGGATCACGTCGATGAGCTCTCTCGCCGGATCAAGACATGGGTATACGCTTTCTTTACCGCAACAATTCTCTTTCTTGTCGTTCCGGGAGACTTGTCATTTCTCCAGAACCCCTTCCAGATCTACCATCCCTTGATTACCGTTATCCTAGTTGCTGTTCGACAGCGTCTCCTGCCACCGCAATACACTCTGATTGGACCCACTGTGACGACGCCGCTCGAAATAATCGCTGTCGGGGCAGCAGTTTTCGGCTTTCTTGCTAGCGTTCCAGTATTAGCTTACGAAGTCTACAAATTTGTAGATCCTGCGATAAGACCGAACGAGCGACAATCGATCTATCCATTCGTGACGGCTTTCTCGATCCTGTTCTTGGCAGGGTCACTCTTTGCCTTCTTTGTACTCATCCCGTTTGTCTTCTTCTTCTCTCTGCCATTCTTCCAGTGGGTGGGGGTCGCCACTCTCATCGACGCTGACCAGTTTTACAACTTGGTCTTTTTCATCATACTAGCAACGGGGCTTGCTTTTACTTTGCCCGCGGTTTTCGTGCTTTTGGTTAAGCTTCATTTCGTGGGAACGGCTGTTCTGAGGAAGAACCGAAAGTATGTGTGGGCCTTCACTCTAATTGCGACCGCGCTTGCTTCCCCCGACGGGGGTCCTCTAGCCGACGCGGCCCTGTTTGTGCCGATGATAATATTGATCGAGGGAGCGATGTGGTTCGCCAAGAGATATGAGAAGGACGATGTTGCGGGAGTACGTTTTAGCACGGGCGTAACGCAATGCTCTTACTGCGGAGGCCAAATGGACTCTGGCGGCGTATTCTGTGGACTGTGTGGTAAAGCAAGAATCTAATCGGTTCTCATTTTTTGGTCAACTCCCTTCTGTTCACACACGTTAAATCCCCGGACAACGGGGCCGATAATGAATGATGAATTTCCGCTGCAATACGCCTGAGCGTTCTCAGCCAACGCGATGACGAACGATAGGGCGGGCTGACATCAACGTAACAGAGCCCGCCCAAACGGAGTCCCACGAGGATCAAAGCATGACTTTCGACTAAGGTCGATTTTTGACATCATATTGGAGACCGGGAACCATTATAATAATGCAAATTAGAAAGTGGATTCTATTAGGTTCCCATCAATTCCCCCGAGAATCACATCTATGATACGCATTCCACAGCTCTCCCCAATACTGTCAGAAGCCTTGCACAGAAATCCAGTTCTGACAGCGGACCTTGGAAGGCTCCGTTCCGATTCACCCAATGAGGATAAACACCTCAAGCGGCTACTGTGGTATTTACTCGGTGGCACCCGAGGCGGACCCAACAGGGCGGAGATAATCAAAACCCTTCAGAATCGTCCCTGCAACGCGAATCAGCTAGCAGAGACCCTTCGAGTGGACTACAAGACAATCCAGCATCACATTAGGATTCTAGAGGAGAATGGTTTGGTTTCTCTTGCCAACAAGGGAAGCTACGGTGCGGTTCTGTTCTTGACGGCAAAGATGGAGGAGGCACTTCCAATCCTTGACGAGATTTGGGGTAAAATTGGAAAAAGAAAGATAAGCGCAACGACCAAGGAGTAAACCGAAAGGAATTGTCCTACGCACTGTGGGCCAGCGCCATCGTTGCATTTGCGAATATTGGAATGACGCTCCTCTTGCTGGCAATTTACATTGGAACCTATCGAAAGATACGGTCCTCTTTCACCATGGGACTTGTACTCTTCGGAAGTTTCTTCGTCATCCTAAATCTGTCGATACTAGTGTTCTGGCTGTTTCTCTTCCAGAACGTCAATGTCAGCTCTGCGACCGCCTTGGTCGACCAAGCATCGTTCTACATGCTGCTAGTCAACATTGGAGAAGCATTAGCCCTGTCGAACCTCCTTCGAGTCACATGGAAATAGAAGCTCTTCGAATTAGCAGGCAAACGCTCAACCCACCTCCGTACAATCTGGAAGGAATCCGGCGAAATCTGGAAAAACCGTTAAGTGCAATTCCCGACAAGAACCGCCAGAAATCTATTGACAGCCGAAGAGAGAACAGAGAACGAACCTGGGAATAACCAGAACAAGAAGGTTTCACGAAGAGAATTTCTGAAGTATGGAGTAGGGGTCGCCGCGGTTGCAGCTGGAGCGACAGCGCTGATGGGCAAGATTCCTCTTCTTGAGGAACAACCTACGAAAAAGACCCCCGCGGTGAATGATAGCTCTGAGCCTATTGTCGCCACCGTCGCAGGTGACCAAGTCACGGTCATGAATGGGCAGACCATAGTCAAGACAAAGGATTCCGGTCTCGCCGCACTTATCGCAGAGAAAATGAGCGCAGGAGAATAGTGTCGTGACATCTCATCGAGAAGCTCCTAAGATCTCCAAGGATCCAGTTGCTGACAATACAGATCTGTACGCGTTCGTCAGCCCCGACAAACCTGACACAGTCACGATCCTAGCCAACTACATTCCACTGGAAGAGCCAGCTGGCGGCCCCAACTTCAACACGTTCGGAGACGACGTACTTTACGAGATAATGGTTGACAACGATGGGGACGGAATCGAAGATGTGACGTATCAGTTTAAGTTCAAAACGAAGATCGGGAACCCGGACACCTTCCTTTACAACACTGGACCAATCAGCTCCCTCACGGATTCCTCATGGAACGTCAAGCAGTTGTATTCGGTTACGAAGGTCTTGGGATCAAGACGAAGCGGAACTCCTACTGTCTTGGGCACCGATCTTTCGACACCTCCCGTAAACATTGGCCCAAGATCGACACCCAACTACATTGACCTAGCGAACGCAGCCATCAACACTCTAAGTGACGGCTCGATAGTCTTCGCCGGACAGCGAGACGAAGCATTCTACGTTGACTTAGGATCCATCTTTGACCTCGCAACCCTCAGACCTTTCCAGAACCTGCACCTCATCCCTACG
>QHXE01000115.1 GCA_003222835.1 Acidobacteriota bacterium
TTTCGTGGCCACGTTCGATCTGGATAAAGCGGGAAGCGACACGTTGGCGGTTATAACGCACCGGAATCCATTAAGCGGGCAGCCTTCGCTCACGGCGACCGCGCCAGTGCGAAGCACAAACGAACCAGGTTTCTTCGCGGTTGATGCGCTGCTGGGTTTTGGAGCGAACCAGAGCGCAACGAAAGATTCGCCCACGAGTGGCGCGCCAACAAAAACGGCGGTGATTCTGTTCGATACGTCGCTATCCATGCAGTGGGAAAAACTCGAACGCAGCTACCAGGCACTGGAGACCTTGCTGCACGCATTGAAGCCCGAAGACAAGTTCAATTTGATTCTTTTCAATAACCAGGTTCAGCCGTTTCAGCAGTCTCCGGTTGCTGCCGACAGTAACAACGTGCAACATGCGCTCGATTTCGTGCGCGCCAGCCGCTTGCGGGGCGGCACCGATCTTGAGAAAGCGCTGCAAGAAGCGCTGCGGGAATCCGGCGCTTCCGGAGGCAATCCGTACCTAGTGCTGCTGAGTGACGGCGGCGCGACTGAGGGCCTCATCAAAAACGCGAAACTCGCGGCGACGTACGAAGCGGACTGGAAACGGCTGCCCGAAGCGAGCCGGCCAAAGACGTACATCTTTGGGGTGGGCGACGATGCGAACCTGCCTCTCTTGAAGCTGCTGGCGCGCGAGGACGGCGTTCTGGAAAACGTGCTTTCGACGGAACCGATCGAATTCAAGCTGAATTCGTTCCTCTCGAAGATTGGGCGCAGCCCGGTTGGGCAACTGGCGGTGACGGTTTCGCCGGAATCGGCAGTGGACGCTGTTTATCCCTTGCAAGACGCGGCCTTCGCCGGGTCGGAAGCGGCGTGGGTTGGCCGGTATCAGAAGCCGGCGCAGGAGGTTGGCTTTAGCGTGCATGGCGTCAGAGACGGGACGCCTGTGTCCATGTCCTCTAAAGCGAACTTGCCGAGCGAATCCGCCGAGCATCCACAACTTCCGAGACTCTGGGCACGCGCCCGTGTGGATGCATTGCTGGAGAAGATCGAGCGCGAAGGTGAAGACGCGGCTTCCATTGAGGAGATCATCCGTTTGTCGCGCCAATACAAATTTGTGACGCCGTACACATCGTTCCTGGCGGTGCCGCGGGCGCTGCTGCGGCCACGCGTGATTCGCCCGGGAGACCCGGTGATTCGAGTGAAAACGGACCCAGCGATCGTCTCAGTTGTGGCGCTGTTTCCGTTCGGACTGGTGAAGCCCTTGCGATATTTGCACGGCGAAGACACATGGCAAACACGCTTCCTGGTTCCGACGGACCTGGCGGATGGAACGTATCCGGTTCGACTGGTGATGCGCGACCGTTCCGGGCAAACCTACCGTGAAGTGAAGACGTTCGTGATTGCCAGCAAGTCGCCGACGGTGCAGATCAAACTGCCAAAAACGCGCTACAGCCGCGGGGAAACGGTGGACTTGAAGGTTTTGGCGTCACAGAACACGCGCACGCTTGTGGCGCGGCTCGAAGGCGCGGCGCCCGTGAGTTTGCATTGGGATGCGAAACTCAACGCCAATACAGGCGAACTGTTCATTCCGGAGCAGATGATTCCCGGAAGTTACCATTTGACGGTCACGGCGGAAGACATCGCGCACAACATGGGTTCTCAGGGGGTGGACATTGAAATCGTTCCGTGATTTCGCTCCCAATTGCGCATGGAGCATCAGCGCCGCGGTCCTTCTTGTCGGCGCGGGCACGTTCTCGCTGGCAGCCAAGGGCGAGCTGCCCGCCTGGATTCACAACATCGAGGCAAAAACGGACGTAGAACGAGCCTTTTTCCGCGCGATGCAATTGCCGTACGGCGAAGTGCTGTTTCGCAGGCCGCCGGCAGAGACGCGTCCCGCCCTCGGAGACTTGATTCAGCAACAGCCGGCAAGCGCGGATTTGTATTCGCTGCGAGCGCTCGAAGACGAACGGCAGCTCGATTTCACAGCGGCGGAGCGCGATTGGAAGTCGTACGCCGAGAAGGCACCAAACAAGGCCGCTGCGGAACAAGATCTGGCGGATTTTTATCACCGCAGGCTGCGGCCACAAGACGAAATCGCAACATTGCGAATCATTGGCGATTCGCCGGCACCATCGAGCGAAAAGCTGACGCCGACCAATCAGCAGACTTCGTGGGGAGCCTTCGAGCGCATTCTCGCCGTTATTCAAGCGCAGGGGCTGCCCAAAGAGTCCACTATTGCGACTTATCGCGCGTGGATTGCACGCTATCCGAAAGAGGAACAGCTTTACGTCCGGTTTCTCGAGTACCTGGTGGCGCAGAAGGAGTTCGACGCAGCCAACCAGTTGATTGCCGCGTATCAAAAGCAATTTCCCAACGACGAAATCTTTCCGGTGAAAGCCAGAGCCCTGGTGGAATACAAGCAAAGCTCCATTCGACAGGGATTGGCGGTCTACGAGAAGAGCTTCCAGCCGTTGTGGCAACCCGACCTGGTGAAGGGTTATTTCGACCTTCTGGCACAGACGCAGGGTTTGCGCGAGTTTCTGGATGCGGCGCGCGCTGCTCTGAACAAAAATCCCGACGACCTGAACGCAACGGCGCGCGTTTTCTATTACTACCAGCAACAAGGCAAGCTGGACGCCGCGGAGCAAGCCATCACCAGCCTGAGGCTGCACAAAGAGGCGGCAAATTCCGCGTGGACGGCGCAAGAACTCTACACTTGCGGGCGCCTGCTCGAAGACATTCACTCGTATCCAGAAGCGGCGCGCTACTATTTCGCGCTTTACAACAGCAAGGGAACACCCGATGCGCAAGAGCACGCGCTTACGCGGCTGACGGACATGCTTCTGACTTCGCCGGAGTCGGCGATTCGCCTGGGCAGCGGCGAATTGTCCATATATAAGGACATCGCCACGTTGGATCAGGGGCCCGGCTATTTCAACGGGATTCTCTCGCTCATCTTGAATACGACGTCTCCCAACAGGGCTTATCCGGAGGAAGAACAGCGCGCGTTTTCTTACTTCCACCGCTCACGGGGCGCCGAATTGCTGGCGCTTTTGGACAAAAGTCTTCCAAACGCGGCGGGCCGGCCGGAGTTGCACGTCAAACTGCTCGAGTTTTATTCGAGCACGGGTCAGAGCGAAGCCCTGCTGCTGGGGGGAAAAGAGTTTCTCGCGTTGTTTCCGAAGTCGCGTGATCGCACCCGCGTTGCGCTGCTAATGGCGGACGCGGACGCGCGGCTGGAGAAACCGCAGGACGAATTCGCGATCTATGACGCAATTCTGAAGGAGCTCGCCGACGAAGCGGATAAGATTCCGCTCGGCAGCCGTGTGGCGGACACCGGAAACTTTAGTGGTCCGCAAGGCTACCAACGCTTTCAGCAGGCCGCGAATCAAGACACGGAAGGCGAGGCTGGCGGTGAAGAACCGGAAGGATCGCCCGCGCGGGGACAGGTCCCAAGCTCCGCATTTCAAGTGGGAAGAACCCCAGAGACACAGGAGACCGGGCCGCGTTCGGCCGAGTATTCGCGAGTCCTCGAACGCTATCTGGCGCGGCTGGTGCAGCTGAAAGAGTTTCCGCAGGCGCTGGGTGTTCTGCGCCGGGAGATTGATCACAACCCTGACGATCCCGGCCTGTACGAGCGGCTCGCGATGTTTCTGCAGCAAAACAATCTCAGCCAGGAAGAGGAGGAAGTGTACCGGCGCGCCTTCGCTCGTTTCTCCGATCCCTCCTGGTACAGCAAGCTGGCGCGCCTGTATCTGCGCTACCGGAGGTATTCCACGCTCGAACAATTGACGAAAGATGCGGTAAAGCAGTTCGACGGCAGCGTGCTGCAAACGTACTTCGCATCGGTCGGGGGAAGTACGCCGGCGATGTCCGTGCGGTTGAACCAGTTTGCTAACGCGCGATTCCCGCACAATCTCTATTTCGTCCGCAATTTGCTGCAGGCTTATCACTCGAAACCGACCTATGACCAAGCGGCTTGGGTGGCGCTCATCCGACAGCACTGGTTTGAAGACCCTGGACTGCGAGGCCAGTATTTTGAATATCTTTCTGCCAACCGTCAGCTGGAGCAGGAGTTGAGCTCTCTGCGGCGGTCGGCGCCAACCACTGACGGCGCGGGTTGGCCGGACTTTGTGAAGAAAAACCCAGCAGCAGCCACGGAACTGGCGGACGCGGAAATCTGGCGCTCGCATTTTGAAGAGGGCGCGCCGGTTTTGAAGGGGCTAGCCGAAGCGTATCCTGCCGAACAGGAACTCGACCGCACGGCCTCTTCGGTTTTCCGTTCGCTGGCTTATTTTGACCCGGCAAAGACAGCAGTTGCCGTCCATATTGAAGAAAATCTTCTGGCTGGGAATCCCGGGAACACGGAAATTCTTGGCCGCATCGGCGACATCTACGCCGACCGCGATCTTTTGCAGCAAGCCGCTCCGTATTGGGAGCGCATTCCGAAAGTGGCTCCGGGGCAGCCGGATGGCTACTTGGAAGCAGCCACGATTTACTGGGACTACTTCGATTTCAGCAATGCGCTGCGGCTTATGGATGAAGGCCGAAGGAAATTAGGGAATCCGACTCTTTATGGATATGAAGAAGGCGCGATTTACGAGACGCAGAAGGATTATGCGAGGGCCGTACGCGAATACGCGGACGCGGCGGTCGCGAGCGATATGCCGCCCGCCGAGGCGGACTGGACAACGGGAAATTCGCCCGCCCTGGGACGGCTACTGGAGCTGGCGCGCCGTCCGAAACTCCGCGACCTGGTGAGCGACACGACCGAAAAGCTGGCAGTGGATTCGCACTACGCGATGCCTGCCGTCAATCTACGTATACGCGTACTGGAAGCGGCCAACGAAGGGCCGCAGATGGCGGCCTTTCTTGGCGCCGCGCTGGATCACGCCGAAACCATTGAACGGGCCTCGCAAATCGAATTGATTGCGCAGCAGCGGTCCCTCGAGGGCGTGCGGCAGAAGGCGCTTGAGAAGCAGGCTGCGCTGGCGACGGATCCTGTGACGCGAATCCAGTTGCTCTATGCGCTGGTGCGGTTCTATGAAAGCAAAAGGGATTTTGCCGCGGCGCAGCGAAATATCGAAGCGTTATATCAGGCCAATCCTAAGATTCTAGGAGTGGTGCGCTCAACGGTGGACTTCTACTGGCGGGTGAAACTCTACCCGCAGGCCATCGCTGTGCTGCGGCAGGCTGCCAAGGACGCCTACCCGCAGCTAAGCACACAGTTTACGTTCG
>QHXE01001118.1 GCA_003222835.1 Acidobacteriota bacterium
ACCTATACGGTAACCCCCGGACGGCGCCTTCAGTTTGCGTTGAAGTTTTCGTTCTGAAGAGGTGTCTTCTAAGATTCACGCAACCAAAGAGACTGTCTATTCTCTGTCCTGATCTTCAGTCCCGGAGATCTTGCCAAATGGCAGACCGGTCGGGTTAAAGAGACTAGTTTTAGCCATAGTTGAGTGGCTGTGAACGATGGGTTTATCGCTTTGCGGACAAGGACAACAAGGGATATGTGGAAGGGAGCAGGAGCATCTGGAAGGACGCCCCTGCGGTTGTCCCCGTCACCGACCGCAGCGCTCGGGTTGCTCCCCAGCAGAGCCCTATCCTCTGGATCGGCAAGCTGCATTGTGGGCCTTTGAGTATGAAAGTCAACCATTGTTTGCCTCCAGTTCTTTGACAATCAGCGGGCTCAGCTCCTGGTCCAGCTCCAAGTACTCTTGGACCAGATGGCGACTGTGGTTGAGCGTGAAGGCAATCTGCTCGAGAGTCATGCCCAGTTGCCGGCATTGGCGCACGCGATCGAAATCGCCGAGATAGCGATCAACTGCTGCTAAGCTGTGGTGAGTTTCGCGGGCTATCTGGTCGGCAGTTTTTCCTTCGGCGTAACGCTTGCGACAGATGATGGCTTTGTGAGTCAGGCCGGTGCCGACGTCGTGCAAAGTAGCGCGGCGCGGAATGACTTGCTGCGTCTCGCGTTCATGTGCGGCGAGCAAGGAAGCGATTTGACCGTCGGCGCGATTGAGCAAGGCGGCGAGATCGGCATTACTCAAGAGCGCGCCTTGGCGATAATCGCTTGAATGTCATCGCCGGTGCTCAGGTCCAGGATCACGGGCACCATATCAGTATCGCGCGTGCGTTTGTGGCGGGCCGGCGGGTCATGGAGACTAATAGCCAGCCAGACGACTTGACCGTGTCCCACCAGGTCGCGCGGGCGCAAGTGCTGATTGACGATTTCGAGCATCATGTCGGCGCAGAGTTGGCGAATGCGCTCGCCGCCAATGCGCGGAAAGTCCTGAGCCATGCGATGCGCCAGGGCATTTTTCAGGGTTTTATCGAGCATTGGCGCGAAGCTTTTGCGTAAGGGGTCTACTTTGAAATTCATCGTTGACCCTCCCGCGTCCGCTTTTTTTTGGCCCCGACAGAGCCGTGAGTTAACAGTTCTTTGAGATGGTAGTCGTAATTGGGATTTTGCTGGCACTCTTTGAGCAGCTCGAGATAACTCTCGATGAGGCCAGGTCCGCGATGCAGCAAAAAAGCGATCTGGCTGGGATGCAGTTTACGCTCCGCCAACTGGGCCACGCGCGTGAACGTTTGCAGATAGTTGGCCACCGCTGCGGGTGAATGACGCAGGTCTTGACAGATCTCAGTCATGGTCTTGCCCGCCAGCGCCAGGCGCACAATCTCGACCCGGTGCGTGAGCATGGGACCAATGTCTTGCACGGTGCTACGCAAAGGTGTCGGCACTTGCTGGTGCTGCTTTCGTAGTGCTGCCAGATCGCGCGAGATGGTGCGCGTGCCGACCGCGAAGATTCGATAAGCGAGATCTTCACGCGTCAGCAGTCCCCCTTGACTCAAAGCTTCCTGACACAGGTCAGGAATGCGCGCCTGACGAAACGCGGCTGGTCCCTGGTGTTGCAGCAGAGAATCGTCGGCGGCGCCACGATGCAGCGTCAGAGCCACGATGCGCTTTTCACACTTGGCGATTGATTTACCCGCGGGCTCGTCAGCACAAACGGCCACGACGGTGATCTTGCCAGGCACAGCCGGCGGACTTTCAACTTGATCGAGAAAAGGAAAATAAACTTCCTTGACGACTTTCAAAACAGCTTCGCCCTCGAACGGCGAACAGTTCAGCCCCTGCTGGATCTCGGTCAGAAACCGCGCGTCGAGTGTCTTGGCCTCGAGCCGGCGCAGCTCCAGGCGACGTACGTTGCGCACACCCATAAGCACACCTCCTTCCACCCTCTGGTGGATAATCATGAGCGGTGTGCCATTTGGCAAGATGGTAGGGACGAAAGAAGTCAATCAAGCATCCATTCTTGGTATTCGATTCCATGCTTATCGAGGAACGCGATCAATTCCTCCTTGAAGGAATG
>QHXE01000234.1 GCA_003222835.1 Acidobacteriota bacterium
GGATGTTGGGTGACAACATCGATACTGCTCACTGGCCGAACTGCGGCGAGATCGACATCATGGAAAATATCGGCAAGGAACCGTCGATCGTTCATGGCACTTTTCATGGACCCGGGTACTCGGGCGGCAACGGCATAGGTGCGGCTTACGCCTTACCCAACGGTCAGAAGTTCTCTGACGATTTCCACACCTTTGCCGTCGAGTGGGAACCGAACGTCGTGCGGTTTTATGTCGATGGGCTTTTGTACAAGACACGCACACCGGCGGACCTGCCCGCCGGCACCACGTGGGTTTTTGATCATCCCTTCTTTATTATTCTGAATGTGGCGGTCGGCGGTGGCTGGCCCGGGAATCCCGATCCCACCACAGTCTTCCCGCAACAGATGCTGGTCGATTATGTTCGCGTTTATCAACGCTCTTCGCCGTCAAATGTGCCGGTGCTGTTTACCGACGAAGGCTCTAACCGGGCGCTGGCTCTCGATTCGGTAACGTTTAAGCGCGATCCTTTTTCAGTGAGGAATTCTTTTAACTTCAGCCCGGATCATACCACGAGGCTGATGCTACTATCTGCTAACCTCGATCTAGAGCCGGGAGACGGCACCTCGATCGTGGGGGCCCAGGCCGATGATGGGAAAGGTCATGTGTACCCGCTCGTAGTCGAATGGATAGGCAGGTTGCCGAACTTTGACTGGATCACCGTGGTGATTGCCAAATTGCCGGATGAACTGTTAGGTGCGGATCACGCAGTTATCAGCGTGACTGCTCACAATCAATCGAGCAACCAGGTTTCAGTTTCAATTTCACCTTGAGGCAAGCCGCGAGCGGGTTTTGGTAAAGAGAGGAGTCTTTCATGAATTACCGAGTTATTAAAATCAAGAAGCTTGTGGGCTTTTTGGTGGCCGGAATTTTCTCGCTCTGCCTAACATGTGCAGCGTTGGCTCAAGGGAATCCAACGGGAGCTCCAGCCGGCGCCGGTCCGCCGCCAAACAAGAATCCCAATATCGACGATCGCGTGCGGCAGGTGGACGAAGGCCGATTGCGAAGCGCGGAAATGGATGCCGGCACAGAGGAAAAGAACCAGAGACTCTTGCAGGCGGCGATCGCAAACATGAAGGAGGACTTCAGCCGCATTCAGGTTCTGCGCAATGACATAGCCAGAAATCTGGTGGCACGCAAACCATTCGACTACAAACTAGTCTCAGAACAGACGGGTGAAATAAATAAGCGCGCCAGCCGGCTAAATGTTTACATGCGCGCGCGCGCCGCAGAGGACGAAAAGGAAAACGACCGGCCTGAACTCAAAAGCGAAGAGATGATCGGGGCGCTGGTTAGACTCTGCAAACTGATCGATAGTTTCACAGAAAATCCTGCTCTGAAAAACGCGGCTACGGTTGACTCGAAGGATATTGCGAAAGCTAGGGAAAACAAAGCCAACGCCGATCGAGACCTGCTCGCGATTATCAAGCTTAGCGGTGGTCTTCAGAAAAAATCCGAGAACTTGAGAATGTCTCAATAGATGTGGCGCCTTATTGGGTGGTCATCTGTAAAAGCCGCAATAGCTGTAAACATTTCGCTGCTACGCAGCTTTTTTCCGACACGCCTGCTTAAGGATGTCCTGTGGCGCGTCCCGTCATTCATTCACCGCTCACGGTACGATTACAAACGCTGACTCTTGCTTCAGCACTTTCTGCTGCACGATATCCCTGCTTTCGATGACAGCCGAGTACTTACCCGGCGCCAGGCCAGTAAGTTTGAGATATTTGGCAAAGGTCAAATGCGGCACAGGCTCGGTTGCCGGTTCCGTCAGTTGGTAGTCCAGAGGCCTCGTCGCCTGCTTGCCATCCTTCATCAGCGTGACCGTCACTCTCACTAATGGTTTTTTACTGTCACGGGCTAGGGCGGCGTTATAGAGTCGGAAGAAAATGATCAGGTTATCGGCCGCATGAAATTCGCGACTTGGCGAAGGGCGAATCTGTACACCGCCTTCGCTGAACACGTCGCCGTTTCTTGCGGTTTGTTTTACCGGCTCAGCGTGGCGACTCAGCACTGCTTCCGTAGCCCAGAAATCCGAATCGTCGACCGGCAATACAAGTTTTTCTCTTTTGGCGGCCACCTTTCCGGAAAGCCGATCTCGAACAATCAGATCAAGCGTGTAGTTACCCGCGTACAACTGCATGTCTTGTCGATAAAAAATCTTGTCATTCAAAATCGATTCATATTGCTGAGCGGTGAGCGCGACGTCAAAGTTTCCGCCCAGGCGCGACAGGATCTTTTCTTCACCGTCAGTTCGGACCACGCCGAGTACTTCTAACTGCAAACGCTCCCGATCGCCCTTGCGGTCGAACTGCACCGCGGCCGGAGGTATTTCGAACGAGAGCGGCACGATGTAAAAGCCTTCTCGAGATCGGTATGAAGCCAACTGCAATGATAGCGGCAAAGTTGGATTGGCCTGCATACTGGCAAAGTTCGCCAGCAGTTTCCTGTCGTCAGGCGAAAAGGGAATTACCTGCGTCGGCGGAATTGCGTAGTAGCCGGCACGAGTGAAAACAGTTGTATCAGGTCTGCGGACTTCGATCTTCACTTTGCGAAAACTGCCGTCAAAGTTAGGATTCGTGCTGCGGTATGCCAGCGTGTAGCGCGAACGGATCTCCGCATCTATTCGCTCCAGGCCTCCGGCGATGTCGTTGGTATTCTTTATGAAGTGACCGCCCGTGTCTTCTGATATTCGATACAGCAGGTCCTGTTGGCGATTCAGACCTTCCTGTCGCGTGATATCAAAGACGCTTTCACCGGCTCCGGCCCTGCGCCGCTGTTCCATCTCAAGTCCGCCCGAGATTGCTCCCAGCGGAGAACCAGATACCAACGCCCCTGACGTGGGCGCGCCGCCGGTCAGACCTCCCGAATCGATGATGTAGATGGCGACATTAGCACGATTGGCGATGTCGATCGTGCTTTGCACCTGCCAATCGAGTGTTTCCGGCGCGACAAATCCCTGCGAGAACATTACCAGAGTCTTCTTCCCGGGAATCGCGCGCAGGCCTTCCGAAATCGCAGCGAGCGCCGCGAGTACGGGTCGCGTCTGTTGCGCGCCCAGGGTCGAACGCAACGCGATATATTGCTCCAGCACATGCCGCGCGATTAGGGCTTGGGCCGCCATTGAGTTAGAAACTCCGGGGCCGGGCACGGTCCCCCCAACGAGCTCGGGTCCACTCGCTATTGATTCCCGCATTGCGCGTATGTCTTCCGAAAGTCCGCGGGCCTCAGAAGTCTTTGAAACAGTTGAGCTGTAGTATGCCTTCTGGACTGCCGCGATCAGTTTTCCTTTGTCCTGGGTGAACGTCTGCAATAATTGCAATCCACCGGAAATCGAAAACAGGGCGACCGAGTCACTATCGGATATACGCTCGCGAATGTACTTCACCATGCCTTCGCGCACATGCTTCAAGTTCGCTACTTCGGTACTTTGCCCGTCCAACACCAGGGCAATAATGTTTCGCGGAAAGCTGGTTGGAGCACGTGGCTTGGGTTTAGTCGAACCGGTTGCGGTTGTCGTTGCGGTTGTAGGTTGAGCTTCAGGGCCGCTGCTTAGGGTCGAGTCGAAGAAGTCAATCTTCTGCGCCACACCGTTTTCAAAAACCGTAAAGTCTTCCGGTTTCAGATCAGTGATAGCCTTACCCTTCTTGTCTTTGACGATCACATCGAGACTTACGAGGTTTGAAGTAACTTTGATTACATCGTCGTCATCAGCACTTTTCTTTGTTTCTTTCTTCTCCTGTGATTGAGCGAGCACTACCAGGACACAAAGCATTATAGTAACCAGCATGGATTGACGAATCTTCATTCTATGTTTTCCCTGAGAACAAAACGGAAGTTTGAGCCGGACGCAGTGTATCGCACCAGGGACTAAATAAAAAGAGTTTGCCTGCGGGATTGATTTATGCGCTATTAAAGCTGGCTGAAAGAGTTGGCGTGCGAGACAGCTTGTTCACGCCCGCGCAGATCTACGAGCCCATCGGGACCCCGTTCTTGCCGGCGCCGCCGCGCTGCTGGGGGTTAAATTGGATGCCGGCGAGGCCGGCAAACTCTTCCCCTTTAAGTGGCGAGCATTAAACCGCTAACGGCCTACAAACCGAAACGGGGACATGGCGGGCAAGGTGAGACACGCGCCCGTCCTCACAACTCTTTTCTGAAGAAGGATTCATCACTTATTTCGGTTCTATCGGTTGTTCATTTCAATTCGAACCTAGCCTTCAATCCGGCAATCATTACTTCGAACTCGCCCGGCTCGACCACCGGTTTATTATCGGCGCCAATGAACGAAAGATCGTCAGGCCGCAGCTTGAAAGTCAGAGTCCGACTTTTCTCGGGTTCCAAATAGATCTTCGCAAAACGTTTAAGCCTTTTTCCGGCGGGCGATAACGAAGCTACGAGATCGCTGACATAGAGTTGGACTACTTCCTGGCCCGCTCGCCGCCCGCTGTTTGTAACAGTGATGCTGACCGACAGTTGATCACTCGCCCCAATTGTCTTCCGATTGAGGCGCAGATCTCTATAGCTGAATCTCGTGTAGCTCAGGCCGTCACCGAATTCGAACTGCGGTCTGATGCCGGCGTTGTCGAAACTTTCGGTCTCGAACGCCTTGTGATCGTAAGTCATCAAAGCATTCGAAAAGCGCGGGTACGTGAACGGTAGTTTGCCGCACGGGTTAAAGTCGCCAAACAGCACGTCTGCCACTGCCTGCCCGCCTTCGTTGCCCGGGTTGTAAGCCATCAACACGGCGCTCGCATTGTCTGCGATACGATTGATAATTCGCGGCCGGCCTTCGACCAGTATCAGCACGACAGGCTTGCCTGTGGTTTCGATCGCTTCCGCGAGCTTCCGCTGCGGCTCGCCCAGGGTCAGATCAGGAATGTTGCCGGGAGTCTCAGTGTACGATCCTTCGCCCAGGCACAGCACGATCACATCAGCAGCGCCGGCAGCGCGCACAGCGGCGGGAATGTCGACTTCTTCTTCCATATTAGTCGGAGTGTTATTTGACGGCGATCCCGCACGGCGCGTGATCTTCGTGCCGGGAACGTAGGTCACATTTGCCGCCCCTGCCTTCGCTTCGATCGCGCGTCGAATGGTCGGGCGATCCTTGGGATAGAGCGACTCTTCCGAACCTTGCCAGACATAGGTCCAGCCGTTGTTAAGAGAGATCAGCGAGTCGGCAGTTGGGCCAGTAACCAGTATTTTTCGATCTTTCGCCAGCGGCAAACGATCACCGGTATTCTTCAGCAGTGTCATGGATTCACGGGCCGCCTGCAGGCTGGCCTGTCGCGATTCCGGCAATCCAATCTTTGACTTGAGCGCTGCATTGGGCATCGGGTTCTCGAAGAGCCCCAGCTCAAACTTCACTTTCAAGATCCGGCGCACGGCCTCATCGATTCGCGATTGAGGCACAGCGCCTTCCTTGACCAGCGCAATCAAATAATCAGCGAAGCTGTAATCGAGCGGCACCATGCTCATGTCGATGCCGGCCATCACGGCCATCCGCGTTGCTGCTTTCTCGTTGGCCGCGACATGCCAAACGGTTACCAATTTCTTGATGTCTTCCCAGTCGGAAACTACAAATCCTTTGAAGCCGAGTTCATCACGAAGGATGTCAGTCAGTATGTGATGATTGATGTGCCCGGGAATGCCGTTGATCTCCGCAGAGTTGACCATCACGGTGTGGGCTCCGGCTTTGACTGCGGCAGCGAATGTCGGCAGGAAATATTCGCGCAGATAATTTTCCGGGATCCAGGCGGGAGTGCGATCGCGACCGCTGAGCGGAAGGCTGTAGCCCATGTAATGTTTCAGGCTGGCGGCGACGTGATCCTGCGAGCTGACATCCGTACCTTCCAAGCCGCGCACGAAAGCTGCGCCCATTACTTTTGCGAGATAGGGATCTTCACCGAAGGTTTCATAGAAGCGTGGCCACTGTGGTTGACGCCCGATATCAAGAACAGGTGAAAAGCTCCAGGGAATGCCGGCGGCGCGCGTTTCCATGGCGGCGATTTCCGACCCGCGTTTCATCAATCCAGGATTCCAGGTTGCGGCCATGCCGATCTCCTGCGGGAAAAGAGTTGCGCCCTGCACGTAGTTAGCGCCATGAATCGAATCGATCCCGTAGATAACCGGAATGCCGAGCCGTGTCTTCTTTGTTGCTGCTTCCTGGATTTGCTTAATGATGTCATGCCACTTGTCAGGCGTCAGCGCTTGCTCCGCGACGTTAAGAATTGAACCGACGCCGTAACGCACGATCGCTTTATCAAGCTTGGCCGGATCAATCTGGATCTCTTGATCCCTGCCCTTTGCAATCATGCCGATGGCGAGCTGGGTCATTTGTCCGACTTTTTCTTCAAGCGTCATACGCTTAAGCAGAGCTTCGATCCTTTGCGAGTCGTCACGCTGTGGCCCTGCCGCCTGAATCGTCTTTTGAAGGAACAGATCGCTATCGTCAATGTCCGCGGTTACTGGTCCGCTTTCGACTGCTTGAGCCGGTGAGGTGTTAACGCTTGCCTTATGTACCGGGAGGCCGAGCCAGGGTGAAAGGGCAGTAATTACAAGCACGAGGGTAACTATTCTCATCTGATATTGTTTCCTTTTTAGGAAGGGATCGAAAGAAACTGCGCTGCTATTTTCGTCTATTGGCAGGGGATATTCAAGGCACAAAATAAAGCCCTGGGAACTAACTGATTGGCTAAATCAGATCATGCTTTAGGAGGCGCTACCTATGAGTTAACCTGGCTTCGTCACGCGCGGCACTGCTTCGAGCAATTCAGTAGTATTCTCAGTCACAAGTGGCGCGTTCACGAACTGTGTTGTCTTTCCACCGACAACGCTGTCACCGGCTTCCAATTCAATCGCCCGTCCAGCATTGGTGTGGCTTCGTTTAAGCCTCAACTTTAATTCAAGAGCGAAAGCCATGCTGAGCATTTGATGGATAGCAACCACAAGGCAACAGGCGCCGGCCACGTACACGGACCATTTTGCTTCAGGAGTATTCAGGTAAGTTGCGTATAGAGCAATGGCCGAGAAAAGAGCGAGCAGGGCGCTCAAGCCATTGAAGACGATCATCGTAGTTATCCGTTCTTGAGGCTTGGAACGCCCCCGTCCACCGAAGGATTTCTTATCGGCCAACCATTCACCGCAACGCTTGCAGTAAGCGTTCGGGCTTTGATCGGCTGCGCCGCAGTCCGGACAAAACATTTTGGGTTTTCCCCTTTCTTCGCGAAAGGTACGTTTCGTATTAGGAAATGTCAATCAGCCTTCCTTCAAGAAGATAGAGTTTACAATTTCACTCGCAGCCGGGCGCTCCGTTCGAATCTCTCAGCGATCTGTTTTCTCGATCAACTTCCCGATTTCGCGCCAGGTAATCAGCTTGACGTTATTCTCCTTTAGGAGCTTGCGAAAAGCGTCGCTGGTCACAAAGTCGAAATCGCGCTGGCGCCATTCAGCGCCCCAATTCGGATGGCCAAAGGAGATTCCCTTCATCTCTTCGTCAGCAAATGCCAAATGCACAATCATGTCAGTCACACCTGGCCGTAGATTCTTTATTTCATTGGTGTAAAACCTGGACCAGTCATCGGGAGCGACGGACGGTTCAATGCTGATTGTTCTATCGAGCACAAGGTCATCTGGCCCAAGCACAGAAGGCATGAATGACGCCCGGATAAACCATTCCTGCGAAACTCTAAACGGCAACTTGTTTTCGCGCGCCACTCGCAACAGCGTCTCGAACAGAGCTTTGCTCTGATAAAGCGTGCCCATGTGAGAATCGAGATGCGTAGGCTGAATACCAAGCGCCCTGGCCCGCGCGATCTGAGCCCGAATCTCCGCTTCCACTTCCTTGATATCCATATGTGCGGCCGCCTCGTTTTCCAAAGGATATAAATAGCCGCTACTGTCCAAGAGCGAGGGCACGCGCTCTTTCCCGAGAACCGGACCCCAGCGGTAGAGACTCCACTCGCTGGTGAGGGTCAGGTGCAAACCGAGATCGGCTTCCGGATGACTACGTGCATACGCTGCGATCTCCGAAAGCCACGGACACGGAACCATGATGCTTGCAGAGCTGACCAGCCCGCTCTCGAGCGCCTTTATCGAAGCGCGGTTAATAGAGTGGGCTGCCCCCAGATCGTCGGCGTGCACGATGAGAAGCTTCGCGTCACGAGGGTAGCCAAGCCGTTCCGCCAAAGTCTTCGTTGCAGACTGTGACGGCGACCGTTCGCTTCTATGAAGAGCCGCAGTTGACGAAGCAGCCAGCAGCAACGTTATTGTGGCGACAAAAAGTTTTCCTCTCATTTATCACCTGCTCTCAAGGTAACTGTTAGTTTGGGTAGCGTCCTGATCTGAAATTCTCTACCCCTCCTCTGCTAGCTCGGCGTCTCTGCCGTGATTGAATTTCAGTGTCTCTTCACCGCGGAGACGCAAAGAACGCTGAGACGACGCAGAGAAAGGCTGACCACTTTGGTTCGCGCGAAAGGTACGTTTCGCCGCACGAAATGTCAAACAAATTTCTCTCAGAAGGTGGCACGTGCATCTTGAGGGTAACTCACGGGCGGGATGCCCGTGAGTTACGCGCAAACTGACCCAATACGCAAATAAGACTCTTTACAGAATCTCATGTTCGGATATGATGTGAGCTTCAAACACGTTTCAATAATCACCATGCCATCTGAATCGCCGAAGTCTGAAAAAGACGGCGCGCCTTTGCTGAGACGCTTTGGGCTGATGCAGGCGACCGCGCTGAACATGTCGAACATGATCGGCGTGGGCCCATTCATCACAATTCCACTTTTAATGTCGGCGCTCGGTGGCCCCCAGGCGATGTTGGGCTGGATTGTCGCGGTTCTGATCGCGATTCCAGACGGGATGGTCTGGAGCGAGCTGGGCGCCTCAATGCCTGGCTCGGGAGGTTCGTACTTGTACTTGCGAGAGGGTTACGGTCGCGAAACCTTCGGAAGGCTCATGGCATTTCTCTTTATCTGGCAGTTCATTCTGAGCGGGCCTTTGGAAATAGCCTCGGGCTACATCGGCTTCGCCAGATATACAGGTTACATCTGGCCTGGTATGACGCAGCCGGCGACATTGTTGGTGGCCGCGGCGGTCGGCGTCTTAAATATCGTGCTGCTGTATCGCCGGATCACTTCGATTGGTACGATTACCGTCAGTCTATGGATAGGCACGTTGCTTACCACACTCGCTGTAATCATCACCGGGGCAATGCATTTCAGCGCGGCCCGGGCCTTTGATTTCCCTCCGGGTGCATTTACGTTTTCGCTCGGTTTTCTGCTCGGATTAGGTGCTGCCTCGCGCGTTGGAGTTTACGACTACCTGGGCTATTACGACATCTGTTACATCGGCGATGAAGTAAAGAATCCGGGCAGGACCATACCGCGCTCGATCATCATCAGTGTAATTGCCGTGGCCATTATTTACCTGGCCATCAATCTTTCGATTATCGGGGTTGTTCCCTGGCGAGAGTTTGTTCCCTGGGACAAGCACCCCGAATCCGGTTTTCTCGTGTCCGCGATGATGGAGAGGATTTACGGCGCCAAGATAGCGACGGTTTTCACGGCGATGGTGCTCTGGACGGCGTTCGGTTCGGTCTTCGCACTGTTGCTCGGCTACTCGCGAATTCCTTACGCAGCCGCGCTTGATGGTTACTTCTTCAAAGTGTTCGGACGACTTCATCCCACCAAGCGATTTCCCTACGTCGCGCTGATTGTGCTCGGGATGATCTCGATAATTTGTAGTTTCTTTTCGCTGGATATCGTTATTGACGCGCTGATCTCGACCCGAATCCTGGTGCAGTTCATCGGCCAGATTCTCGCGCTGATATTGCTCAGAAAGCGCGCGCCGGAGATGCGGCGGCCCTATAAAGTGTGGCTGTATCCGCTTCCTTGTTTGGTCGCGCTCATCGGTTGGATATTTATTTTTGCGACTACGGCGTGGCCAGTGATTCTTCTTGGTCTGGGCACGCTGGCTCTGGGCGCGGTCTTTTTCTTTGTCTGGTCCTGGTATACGAAGCGGTGGCCCTTTGCTTATGCGATCCCAACCACGGTTGATTGAAGATGGAGAGAGAATCCAATGTTCAGAGAATTGACCTGCGGCTTTATCCTTTTATTTCTTGGCTTTGGTGAATTAGCGATGGCTCAGAGCAAGCGTCAGCAACTTTCACCGGAAAAGATATTTCTGCGCGATCGCTGGACTATTCAGTCTTCCGCTCAGGTCAAAGAAAAGGGCGACGCGCTGTCCCAACGCGTCTTTCAACCGCGGAACTGGTATCCCGCGAAGGTTCCTTCAACCGTTGCGGGTACGCTTATCGATAACAAGGTGTACCCTGATCCTTTCACCGGCATGAATCTAAGAATGATGCCGGGGTGCAGCTATCCAATCGGCGCAAACTTCTCGCTGCGGCCCATGCCGGAAGACAGCCCCTTCCGCGTTTCCTGGTGGTATCGAAACGAATTTCGGCTCCCTGCCAGCTACCGTGGTCTGAATATTTGGCTGCACTTCGATGGCGTCAATTTTCGCGCCAACGTCTGGCTCAATGGTAAACAGATTGCCACCTCGGATCAGATCGCGGGTACCTTCCGCGTGCATGAGTTGAACATCCGCGACACAGCCCGCGCGGGCGAACTCAATACCCTGGCCGTCGAGATTTTCCCGCAACAGCCCGACGATCTAGGCTGGACGTGGGTAGACTGGAATCCGATGCCACCTGATAAGAACATGGGCATCTTCCGTGAGGTTTACGTCACGACCAGCGGCCCACTCACTTTGCGCTATCCTCAGGTAGTCACGCGTTTCGATCTGCCCTCGCTCGAGACTGCGCACTTGACCGTCAATGCCGAAGCCCACAACGCAACCGATCATGAAGTCGAAGGTGTGTTGAGCGGAAGCACCGAAGGGATTCGCTTTTCGCAGCGAGTCAAACTCGCGCCCCAGGAGACACGGTCGATTTCCTTCACCCCTGAACAGTTTCCCCAACTCAATCTCGTTCATCCACGCGTCTGGTGGCCGGTGCATCAGGGGGCGCAGAATCTTTACGGTCTGGAGATGGAGTTCACTGTGGACGGGAAAGTTTCCGATCGCGGGAGTACGCGCTTTGGCATTCGAGAGATCACCTCCGAATTGGATACACAGAATCACCTCATCTTTAAAGTCAATGGCCAGAATCTACTAATACGCGGTGGTGGCTGGGCTTCAGATATGTTTCTCCGTTTTAGGCCTGAGCGACTAAAAGCGGAGTTCCAATACGTGAAAGATATGAACCTGAATGCCATTCGTTTGGAAGGGCAGCTTCAGCCGGACTATTTTTTTGATCTCGCTGACGAGTATGGAATTTTGATAATGGCCGGTTGGTGCTGTTGCTCGCATTGGGAGCACTGGCAGCATCGGAACGATTACAAGGAAGGACCGGTTTGGGATAAAGAAGACTACGACATAGCTGCCAAATCACAAGCAGATCAGATCAGGCGCTTGAGAAACCATCCGAGTGTGTTGGCGTGGTTGAACGGCAGCGACAATCCGCCGCCTGCTGATGTCGAGCAGATGTACGTAGACATCCTCAAGAAATATCAGTGGCCCAATCCATTCATTTCGTCGGCAACGGCGAAGAGGGCCGAGCTCAGCGGAGTCACTGGAGTCAAAATGGAAGGGCCATACGAATGGGTGCCTGCTTCCTACTGGCTGCTGGATAAAGAAGCCGGCGGGGCGCATGGATTCGCGACCGAGATCAGTCCCGGACCGGCGGTGCCGCCGCTCGAGAGCCTCAAGCGAATGATACCGAAAGAACATCTCTGGCCCATCGATGACTATTGGAACTATCACGCCGGTGGCGGCCAGTTCAAAAACATAAAAGTCTTTACTGACGCTTTGAATAGTCGCTACGGAACGGCGAAGGATGTGCGAGATTACGCGATCAAGTCACAGTTGATGACTTACGAAGGGCAACGGGCCATGTTTGAGGCCTATGCCGGCAACCGTTACAGATCGACCGGGGTGATTCAATGGATGCTGAACAACGCCTGGCCTTCCCTGATCTGGCATCTTTATGACTACTACCTGATGCCTGCCGGAGGCTATTTTGGAACCAAGAAAGCCTGCGAACCCATCCACGTGCAATATTCCTACGACGACCAGAGTGTGGTCGCAGTGAATACTACTTATCAACCACAGCGAGAATTGAAATTGAAGGCGCAGGTCTATGACCTCGATCTGGCGGAAAGATTTTCTAAAGTGACTGAGATCGACCTGCCGGCAGATAGTAATCTTAAGGCTTTCTCAATTCCGCAAATAAAAGATCTGACGGTAACCTATTTTCTAAAGCTCACGCTGCAAAACTCGGCTGGTCAGATTATCAGCTCCAACTTTTACTGGCTCTCGACCACTGATGATGTGCTCAACCTGAAAGGGACGAAATGGTATTACACGCCGGTGAGTTCCTATGCCGACATGACCCAGCTCGAAAAACTTCTCCCAGTGAAGCTGGCCGCGTCCGGCAGAGCCATGCGTCGCGGCGGCGAGGAGATTGCGCTCGTGACCATATCAAATCCCAGTCGCGGCCTCGCTTTCTTTGTTCACCTTCAGATAAAACAGGGAAGCAGCGAACGAGATGTGCTGCCGGTGGTTTGGGAGGACAATTACATCTCTCTACTGCCCGGTGAGCGCAGGGAGGTTACGGCGACTTACAAGGTAAGAGATTTGGGCAACGCGGCTGCGTTTCTGAAGGTCGAAGGCTGGAATAGCGTTCCCCTCGAGATTCCTTTAACAGTTAAGAAGAAACGGTGAGCCGCATTATGAAACCGCTGAAAATCGGCATCACCGGTGTGCGCGGGATTGTCGGCGAGACGTTTACGCCGGAAGTGGCAGTCGGATTCGCCCAGGCATTTGGTACTTATCTCGACAGCGGTCGCATTCTTGTTTGTCGTGATACCAGATTATCAGGCCCGATGGTTCGCTCGGCTGTCGTGGCCGGGCTTTTAGCTGCGGGTTGTGAGGTGATCGATCTTGGCATCTGTCCTACACCCAGCTTGCAGTTAGCTGTAACCTGGCTCAAGGCTGACGGCGGAATTGCCGGCACCGCTGGTCACAATCCTGCGCCATGGAATGCGCTGAAGTTTGTCCGTGGAGACGGCCTTTATTTGAATCCCTTACAGGCCGAAGAGCTTTTAGACGTTTTCCATCAGGGAGAGTTTGCCAAGGCCAGATGGAACCAGATCCAACCCGCCATCCAACACCGGGACCCAATCGAACACCATATCGAAAAGCTGGGGAATGTCTTTGACACTGCCGCCATTAGAGCGCGTCGCCTCAAGGTTGCGGTCGATTGTTCTAACGGTGCTTGTTCGCGACTTATTCCGCGTTGGCTTGCGGAACTCGGCTGCGAGGTTCTGGCGATCAACGATGATCCCACGGCCGCATTTCCGCACCGGCCGGAACCAACGCCGGAGACCATGGCCCAACTCAGCGCGGTCGTTAAGGCCGGTCATGCTGATATTGGTTTCGCTCATGACGCAGATGGAGAGCGATTAGGGATTGTGACCGAACTGGCCCACGCACTCTCAGAAGAATTGACGCTCGCCGTGGCGACCAGGCTTCGTCTTCAGCAGAGTGCGGGCCTCGTAGTGACCAATGTTTCGACTTCCGGCGCTATAGAACAAATCGCTGCGCAATATGAAGGGCGCGTTGTGCGCACTCAGGTCGGACAGACTTACATCTCCGAGGCCATGCTTGAACATGACGCCATCCTCGGGGGCGAAGGAAGTGGAGGTGTGACAGTTCCGCAAGTACACTTGACCCATGACAGCGCCGCCGCCGTAGGACTCATCCTCGAAGGCCTGGCGCGTTCGGACGAACGAGTCTCGGACATCGTCCAGCAACTTCCGAGATTGTTTATGTTGAAGCACAACTTAGTTGTGGAACCCAATCGTCTGTATTCGGTGCTGCAAGACTTCCGTGTGGCAATCGAGCGCGAGCAGCTAACCTGCGATCTCACAGATGGTATTAAGGTAGATTTACCCGAGGGTTGGATACACGTGCGAGCTTCCAACACGGAATCCCTGATTCGCGTCATTGTCGAAGCTGAGGATGCGACGAACGCACGCCGGTTACTTGATTGGGTGCGCGATAGATTGAATAAGTGAGACTACGGACATCGACAAGAGTTACAAGATTTACATGATTCAGCAAAGAGTGCGTATCCGGGGCTGAGTTTACAAACGTGCTCATTTTTCCTTTCCTCATCATGTAAATCTTGTAAATCCTGTCCCAGAAGAGCCTAAATCTTGCGACCGATACCAACTCTCAAAATCAGCATCTCCGGCGTGCGCGGAGTAATTGGCGAGTCGCTGACGCCCACCCTGTTGACGCGCTTCGCGCAAGCGTTCGGCACCTATGTCGGAGGGCGGACGATTGTCATCGGGCGCGATCCTCGCACCTCAGGCGAGATGGTCAAGCAGGCAGTCATAGCGGGGCTGCTTTCGAGCGGTTGCCGCATCCTCGACATCGGCATGTGTCCAGTGCCGACCATTCAACTACTCGTCCGTCATCGTCGCGCCCACGGCGGCATTGCGATTACCGCGAGTCACAATCCGGCGGAATGGAACGCACTGAAGTTCATTGGTCAGGGCGGATTTTTTCTAAACACGGGTCAGGCTCGTGAGCTGCTGGACATTTATCACCAGGGCGAATACACGCGGGTCGCGGGCGCGGAAATGAGGGAAGTTGCCGAAGTTTTCGGAACGACTGATCTGCATGTTCGCACAATCGTAGAGGCATTGGGGCCATTAGCAATGCGTAAGCAGAAGCTCCGGGTAGTTCTTGATGCCTGCAATGGGGCCGGCTCGTTGGTTGGTCCGAAGCTGCTTGAAGCGTTGGGTGCCGAAGTTTTTACGATCAACGTAAACCCGAACGGATTATTTCCCCGTCCCGCAGAACCACTGGCGGAAAATCTCGGTGACCTGTGCGCCGCAGTTAACGCACATGACGCTGATGTTGGCTTTGCCCAGGACATGGATGCCGATCGCCTGGCGATAGTTTCAGAAAAGGGCGTGGCGATTGGTGAGGAATACACTCTTCTGCTGGCGATTCTTAATGTTCTCGGCAAGAATCCCGGGCCAGTCGTGGCAAATCTATCAACTACGTCCGCGCTGCAGGAGTCAGTCAGCCGGTTTGGTTGCCCGCTTTTTCTGTCGAAGATCGGCGAGGTCAATGTCACTGAAGAGATGCAGAAGCAAAGCGCCGTCATTGGCGGCGAAGGCAACGGCGGCGTTATTTATCCGCGTATCAATTTTGCGCGCGATAGCCTGGTCGGCATGGCTCTCATCTTGCATCTGTTGTCGTCGAGCGAGCAGACGATTACTCAGTTGGTAAATACCTTGCCGCGATTCGCTATGATCAAAGAGAAACTGGCTTGCCCGTCAGACAAAATCTCCGCGGTCCTGAGAATGCTTCGTCAAGAGTATGCAGCCTATCCATTGGACCTGCGCGATGGAGTGAAAGTTAGTTTGCCCAACGGATGGTTTTTGGTGAGAGGTTCGAATACTGAGCCGATCGTCCGCGTGATAGCCGAGGCAGAGCGCGAAGCGGATGCCAGGGCAATTCTCGACCGCGTGTATTCACGGGTTCAGGAGTGTCTGTGATTCCGGCCGCTCCGCGCTGGATCCCACTGAAAGCCGCATGGAGTTTGTCAACGGCAATCGGAGTCGAACGGCGACCGATAGCAGGACATCAACCTCAAGGTAAAAACCATCTTCCGACTTAGTCGCCTTAATCCTTGACCCGCGACGAGACTTCGGAAAGAATCCTAGTCGTTCGGCGTATACGCAACACCAACCAGCTTTATCACGCGCGAGGACTTCTTTAAATGTTAGGTCAAACCGGCGTATGCCTCAGGGTTTTGTTAGCAATAGGAAGCAGCAGTCTCGCTGCACTCTTTATATTGACTGCTTCCTCGTTGGCAGAACGGCTAAACGCCGAGCAGCCAGCTGTTTCACAGGCGAGTCGACGCGCGAAGGTGTCTTCGCAAACACTCTTCGACGACTTTAACTATTCAAACTATCGGCAACTGGCGAAACACGGCTGGATCATTCGTACTGCGGCAGGCTGGCCGGGAGTGCCCGGGGCAATTTGGGGAAACCAAGGCGTGTCATTTCCTGCGGATCTGGATCATCGAGGCAATCGTCTACTGCGTATGATCTCTTTCACGGACGGAGCCGGACCCAATACCCATCAAACTCAGATTTGCCACCAACGCAAATACCTGGAAGGTACTTATGCCGCTCGGGTTCGCTTTGTCGATTTACCGACGGACGGTCCCAGCGGAGATCAACTCGTAGAGAGCTTCTACATGATTAGCCCGCTGAAGGCGCCGATGGATCCTGCCTACAGCGAACTCGATTTCGAGTATCTCCCGAATGGGGGCTGGGGCAGCGCTGGGCCTACTTTGTTTACGACTTCCTGGAGAACTTTCAGTCCCGAGCCGAATTGGAAAAAGGACAACGTCTTTAACACGAGCAGTGGAAGCATTGCCGGATGGCATACACTCGTAACCCAAGTCTCTGACGGCACGGTAAGATATTTCATCGACGGCAAACCTCTGGCCGAGCATGGTGGGCAATATTATCCGCGGTCGCTGATGTCCATTAATTTCAATCTTTGGTTTATCAGGGATGCAGCCGTGAAGTCCAGCGTCGTGCGCCACTATCAAGAGGACATTGATTGGGTGTTCCATGAGGCAAAGAAAATACTCGCGCCTGACGAGGTTGAAGCGAAGGTGGCATCCCTGCGACGAAGGTCCGTTAGATTTAAGGACACAGTTCCGGCGCCCGTGCCGGCGTTGATATCGCCATGCGATTACTAGGTGGACTATTGCCGGAGAGCTTCAATGTTTAGTGGATTCGGCGCCGTCGTACCGTTCGATGTGTCTCATGATCTGTCGCTGAATCTGAAACTTTTGGAGGAGTTTCCATGAAGACAATGGTTTTCAGATCTGTAGTTTTGCCGCTCACAATACTTTTTGTCGCCGTCTCAGTCTGTGCCCAGGGAACCTCGAAGCCTGGCGAATCCGATGCCGCCAAGCTCATCTATGCTGACTTCCAGAACGTACAAAGCGGCCGGCCTATCAGCAAACGCGGTGGCGCGGTGCGGTTGAACGTGTATTCTCAGAACTCAGCAAATTCTCCCCAATTTCGTGGTTTGGAGAATGCAAATCCACCCGCCCCGGCGTTTGCGCGGGTGACGGCGGAAGATGTCGCTGCCGCTTTCGATTATGAATTCCGCATTCCGAACGAGTGGGAGGGAGTCAACATGGAGGTATTCGGGCAGCCCGAAAAGGACGGCAAACTCGTGCCCGACGACGTGAGCGGATATAAGTTCATCACTCTGCGGGTCTTTGCCAAAGGCGCCCAGTACCTAAAACTCGAGTTGATTACGCGCGGCCAGGGGACCAATCTCGAGTCGGGTTATCCGGCGGCCACCATTCGCCTGTCTCCCGGTTTCAATACGTACAAACTCAAACTCGATTCTTTTAACCAACCGGATTGGGCGATGCAACTTGATCTCAAGCGGGACGTCCTCAAGAAGTTAACATCCGTCACCATCGGGGTTCACTGTGATAAATGCATTTTGGAAAAAGGGACTGTCGTGGCCGACAACATCGCTTTCGAGAAATAGAATTCATGGTGCACTGCTCCAATTTCAATTCTCTTCGCCATCTCCGCGAGTTCGGCGTTCTGCGGTAATTCCTTTATGAAACGTATTCACCACGGAGGTTCAGAAGAACGCAGACGTCAGCAGACAAGAAACCCAAACAGATCACTACTCTGAGGAGAAACCAAACCCGTGACCCCAAAAGCTGATAACGCCCCCGCGCGGCGCGAGTTTTTAAGACTTGCCGGTCTCGGCGCGCTGGGACTGATGCTGTCAGAGATTCCGTCTGCTCGCGCGCTGGGTGCGAAGCCCATCGGAGAACTGTCGGTGTACGTGGGAACCTACACTACCGGAAAGAGTGAGGGAATTTATCTCTATCAGTTGAACCTCTCGTCGGGAGAGTTAAAGCATGTCGCCACCACGAGAGGCGTCGTTAACCCTTCGTTTCTTGCTCTCGCACCCAGCCGGCGCTATCTGTATGCGGTCAACGAAGTCGAGGAGTTCGCGGGTAAGAAAAGCGGAGCCGTCAGCGCCTTTGCTGTCGATCAGAGGACGGGCGAACTGCGGCTGTTGAATCAGGAACCATCGTTGGGCGCCGACCCCTGTTACGTTAACGTGGATGCTGAGGGCAGGTTTGTTTTGATAGCGAATTACACCGGAGGCAACGTAACGGTTTTCCCGGTTCAGCGCGACGGCAGTTTGGGCGAGCCTACGGATGTGAAGCAGTACCGGGGCTCGAGCACAAACCATGAACGTCAGGAAGGTCCGCATGCCCACTGCGTCGTGCTTGATCCAACCAACCGCTTCGCGTACTCATGCGATCTGGGAACAGATAAGATTATGATTTTCCGCTTCGACGCACGAAACGGAAAGTTGCTGCCGGGTGAACCACCCTGGGTGCAGGTCAAGCCAGGCGCGGGGCCGCGCCATCTGGCTTTTTATCCGGGTGGCAAATATGTTTTCGTCCTTAACGAACTGCACGCGACGGTAACTATCTTCGCGCGCGATCGATCGAACGGAGGTTTGAAAGAGCTGCAATCCATAACTACTCTGCCGAAGAATTTCACGGGTACGAACACAAGTGCAGACATCCACGTTTCTTCCGATGGCCGATTTCTCTATTGTTCGAACCGGGGTCACGACAGCATTGCTATTTTCACGATTGACCCACGCAACGGCGCTCTCACCTCGATCGGCCACGAATCCACGCGGGGCATGACGCCGCGCAACTTTGCCATCGATCCAACGGGAACGTTTCTGCTGGTGGCGAACCAGAAATCCGATAACATCGTTGTCTTCCGGCTTGATCAGAAGACCGGCCGGCTCAGCTCGACGGGACAGGTGGTCCAGGTGCCATCTCCTGTCTGCCTTAAGTTCACTGCTCCGTTTTCGTAGCGTCGTCGACTTTCTTTAGACTTTTCACGGGTGTGTTTCAGATGATGCGATGCGTAAGAAAGCAAGCGTACTGTTTGGCCGTCGTTCTGATAAGCCTCGTACCTTGCATCGCGGGCGGACAAACAAGATTCGTCACCACCCGCGGCAAAGAGATCGTCACAGCCGATGGTAAACCGTTGTTTTTGAGGGGCATCAATCTCGGCAACTGGCTGCTGCCAGAGGGTTACATGTTTAAGTTCAAGTCCGCCAATTCACCGCGTTTGATTCAGACTGTAATTAGCGAGCTTGTCGGGGAAGACGAAGCGCGGCAATTCTGGAGAACTTATCGCGACAATTACATCACGCAGGCGGATATCAGATTCATAAAGCAGTCCGGATTCAACTCTGTCCGGGTTCCTTTCAGTTACCGTCTGTTTGTATCAGACGCAGTGGCGCCGAGACTGGAGGGTCCGGGCTACGAACTGTTAGATAGAGTTGTCGATTGGTGCCGGAAAGAAGGTCTGTACGTAATTCTGGACATGCACGCAGCCCCCGGTGGACAGACCGGCGACAACATCGACGACAGTTTTGGGTACCCTTTTCTTTTCGAAAGCAGCGAGAGCCAGCAGTTGACTGTCAATCTGTGGCAGAAAATTGCCGCTCGTTATCGGGATCAACCGGCGGTAATCGGATACGATCTGCTCAACGAGCCAATTGCACATTATTTCGATTCCGCGTCGCTAAATCCAAAGCTGGAACCGCTCTACCGAAAGATCGTTTCGGGAATACGAGAGGTGGATAGGAATCACATCATCTTTCTGGGCGGCGCGCAGTGGGACACCAATTTCAAAGTTTTTGGGCCGCCCTTTGATCGAAAGCTCGCCTACACTTTTCATAAGTACTGGATGACGGTGAATCAGGGTGCGATCCAGGAGTATCTTTCTTTTCGTGAGAAATACAATGTTCCCGTATGGATGAGCGAATCCGGCGAGAACACCGACGAATGGATCGATTCTTTTCGGAAGTTGCTTGAAGCGCACAACGTTGGTTGGTGTTTCTGGCCCTATAAGAAACTTGACGCAACCTCGTGCATCGTTTCGATAAACCGGCCCGAGGATTGGGCCGCGATCATCGCTTTTGCGGAAGGGCCGCGCACGACTTTTGAGGAAGTGCGGAAGCACCGCCCTCCGAAAGAGAAGGTGAGAAAGGCGTTGAGCGATTACCTCGAGCGAATAAGATTTGCAAACTGTAGGATCAATCGGGGTTATCTGAAGGCGCTGGGATTAAATGATTAACTTTGCTTTGGTCCATGCCTCCAGGCTGACGAAAACCCTGGCAGTTGCATTGGATAGACTCTGACTGTCACGGTCCAAATCGTTGCCGATACTCACGCGAAGTTATGAAGGCCTTGACCATCTCAGCATCAACGAAGTTGCCGTTGAATTGATTCAGCTTTGTCAGCCAGAAATCGTAGCCGGAATAATCTGTGTCTGGTAAGTCGTTCGGGTTTCGGCGCAGGTAACCAAAATATTGCATCAACACAAATGCGCGGTTGAATTCGGCGTTGAAGAAATTCTGATTCTCGGCGACCTGTCGCAGTGCTTGCGCGCGCGCGGTGATATTGCTTGCGTCCGTTGCCGAGCCAAATAAGCCGATGAGCGCTGCCCGCTCGCTCGATGACAGTACACCGCCGGCGTTCGTATCTAGCTTGTCGACAAACTGCGTCGGCGTCATCGAAGTTGGAAATGCTGAAGTAAAGCGCGAGCGCTGGACAAACTGGGCGGTAAAATTCTGCTTGTTAGTCTCGAGCATTTGCTCCCAGCCGGACTGACCCACAATCAAGCCCTGACCAATCTGCTGAGTGTCGGCTAGAAGTTCGTTGAACCTAACAATCGGCACAGAGAGTTGATGGGCTCCGCCAAAAGTTGAGACGCCACTGGCGCTGCCGAACGCCGCTTTGTAGATGCGCTCGACCAGATAGGCTGTCTGCTGGAATTCGATCGAAAAGAGGAAGGCGGCGGATACGTTGACGCGCTTGACTGCGATGCACTGGGCGTCTGGGCCGCAGGAGGTGATGTTGCTGGTCCAAAAAGCAAAGCCACTCGGGTCCGGCTCCCGGTTTAGAAAATCCAAGTACTGTTGGTGGACAAACAAATCAGTGCTGTCGATCTGGTTGCCGCCTGTAGAATCCGATATTTTTACGACGAACGCATCCTGAGCGCCAGCCCGCGCCGGCTGAATCGATGACGCGGTGGGGAAATTTGATGACAACGTGTAGCCGGTTATGTATGCGTTGCCGGACGTATCGACAGCTATGGGATTAGTCGAGGTCACCGTGCTAGTGTTGTTTTCGTTCGCGCTCCCGCCAAGATATGTCGAATAAAGGAATACGCTCCCGGAAGGGTTCAATTTCGCCACGAACGCATCGTAACCACCACCGTTTGACGTTTGCAGCGGCAATACCCTCGGAAAATTAGCGGATGAAGTAAATCCCGTCACATAAACCGCGCCGGCGGAATTGACGGCGATCCCGGTCGCGCGATCGTCGCCACTTCCGCCCAGATAAGTCGCATAAATCTTTGTTCCTGCGCTTGAAATCTTAGCGATGAACGCATCGAATGATCCGCCGATGGTCGGTTGAGCAGGATTCAGCACGGGAAAATTGTTCGAAATTGTCTGACCCGTGACGTAGACATTGCTGCCCGTATTGTCGATGGCGATGCCGTAGGCTTTGTCATCCGCAATTCCGCCGAGATAAGTTGAGAAGACCAGGGAAGCCGCGCCGCTCGCATTCGTGTCGATCTTCGCGACGAACGCGTCAAAGCTGCCGCCGAAGCTGTTCTGAAATGCGCTCGCGGTAGGAAAATCCGCGGCGCCGGTAAATCCCGCGACGTACGCGTTGCCCTTTGCATCGATTGCCACACCGCTCCCTCGGTCTGTGCCGGAGCCGCCAAGGTAGGTTGAATAAAGCAACGCCGAGCCCGTCGAGTTTATCTTCGTCAGGAATGCATCCGTGTCTCCCGCGCGAGTGCCCTGATACGCGTTTACTGTTGTCGGGAAGCCTATTGATTTCGTGCCGCCGGTAACATAAGCATTGCCGTTGGCGTCGACGGCGATGCCTTCGGTCGAATCATTCTCTTCACCGCCAAGATAGGTTGAATAAACCAAGGCATTGCCTTGCGGGTTGAGTTTGAGAACGACGCCATCAAAGTCTCCGCCGCGATAACTCGTGGCGAACGCGCCGGGGGTGGTAGGGAAGTTGATCGAAGAAGAGTCGACGCGGCCTACGACGTAGGCGTTTCCGCCATTATCGATCGCTATGCCGTCGGCACGGTCGAGACCAGCGCCGCCGACATAAGTCGAATAGATAACATTTGTGCCCGTAGCGTCGATCTTGGTCACGAACATGTCAGCCAATCCGGCATTGGCGCCAAAGGCTGCGCCCCTCAAAGGGAGGTCGGCGGAACTCGTCGTACCGGCGAGATAAATATTGTTGCTGGAATCGACCGCAATACTACTTCCCAAGTCGTCCCCGCTGCCTCCGAAATAGGTTGAGAAGATGAGCGTCGGGTCAATCACAAGTGGTTTCGCTCGATCGTAAGCGGCAATATCAAATCCAACCTGACGCTTGCCGCGCAAAACGAATCGCCCTTCAATCAGTCGACGGCTACCATCAATTTCTTGAAAGACCACTGGCTTTTGTTGGCGAACCTCGCCTGCCGAAGCGCGCAGAACAAGATCGCCCGAGTCTGAGATCTGAACTGTCACCCTACGATCAAACGTCAGACGGATTGTGCGCGGGTCAGCCTTAGGCGCTATTTCAAAGTCGTATTCGAGTTGCTGTTGACTTCCATAGTAGACGAGATCTATACCCGGATAAATCTTCTCATAGCGTACCGCGCGAAATGTCGGGACATCGGTCCGCCACTTTCGTGGATCGTTACCGATAAAGTAATTGCGTCGCTCGGGAAGCGGACCGATTCCGTTAGCGCTGGCATTTGAATTTGCGCCCAATAATCGGAACCGCAACTGTCTTTGCTGCAAACTCCGCCCATGAACCGCCGGCACTCGCGAGCTTAGGCGATCGCTACGCTTGCGTTTGGCCGTTTCAATTGCAAACACTGCTTCGGCGGCAGAAACAGTAAGAGCGTAGCCGCCTGGTCGTGAAATGAATTTTCTCCTGTTGCCGCTCGACGACGTGGCAGGCTCGAAGCTAAGAGACAGTTGCGACATCACCTCCTTTGCTCTGAGCTTAGCGCTAGAGAGGGCTCCCGTTATTGGGTTAGAAAGCGGTGAGCCTTCTCTTTCTGCCGTGCCGGTATGGGAGAAGAAAAGCAAGCTCACGATTAATAGCAAGAGCCCGGCAGCCGTGTTCTGATTGCTCATGAGTCTCACATTCAGGTCGAGTCGTAGTACGGTTACGGATTTCAGAGGTCCAAGACTCATTCGTCCTAATCTTCCCCTGTGAATGCTACTGAGCAAAAAAGGAAAGGCCAAGTGCGGTGAACACGATCTCCATTCGCGTTCAACCGCCTCGGCCCTTGCGTTCACGAAATGCTTTCTTGAGCTACCCGAGAAAAGGCAACGTCGGCGTCGCAAACGTCGAGAGATTTGG
>QHXE01000116.1 GCA_003222835.1 Acidobacteriota bacterium
TTTTTCTAATAGGCGCTTACACCGCGCTAGTCATGAATATCGATCGCCTCTCCATCCGCTCCCGACCTCGCGGCTGGCCGCTCATGCATCAGAACTGGGGCAAGCTGCTCTTCATGCATTGGCCCATTAGTGCTGAACTTCTTCGGCCGCTGATTCCTCAAGAACTTGAAATCGATACGTTCGATGACGCGGCGTGGATCGGAATCGTCCCCTTCACAATGTGGGGCATTCGCGCATCGTTCCTGCCTTCTATTCCGGGAACGAGCGCGTTTCATGAACTCAACGTGCGCACGTACGTGCACTACCAGGGAGTGCCGGGCGTTTGGTTCTTTTCATTGGACGCGGCGAGCCGGCTGGCGGTGTGGGGCGCGCGCAGGTTCTATCACCTACCGTACTTCAACGCGGAAATGGATCTTAGGCAAAACGGAAACACGATTGCATATTCATCGCAGCGAATAGATGCGCTTACTTATGGCGAGTTCTTTCGTGCTGAACGCACAGGATTTCCTGCTGACTTTAATGTGCACCGTTTTCGCGACGTTGAGCGCGCCGAGTTGAAAGTGAATTGGACTATCGCCGAACCACTGCCGCCCTCAAAGCCGGATTCGCTCGCTTTCTTTCTGACTGAGCGATACTGCCTTTATTCTTTGAGTCGGGGCCAAATTTATCGCTCGCGAATTTTTCATGAACCGTGGCCGCTACGAAACGCTACACTCTCGTCGCCGCAATCGCAAAGTGCTCTTAGCTCTACGATGATTGAGTCGCTGGGCATGTCACAACTACCCGGTGATCCAGTCTTGCATTACGCCGAATCAATCGCGGTGGACATCTGGCCGTTGCGGAAGGTTTGAGATTTCCACTACAGAGTCTGCGCAATCGCTCTTCACCACAGAGGCGCAGAGCAATTACAGAGGACTACAGAGTTTTTCTCTGTGAACCTCCGTGACAGCTCCGTGCCTCAGTGGTGAAAAGATGATCGCTTCTGAGCCGTTCAATAAGGCCAGGCACGATCAGCGATCACAAATAGTTCGACTGAGCCGACAGTAAAAGGCCGGCCGTCCAGTGAGCCAAACGACTCTCTAACTCCGAACCCGGCTCGCTCCAACATCCTGCGGATCTCTCCCGCAGTATAAATCCAGTGCTTAGCCTTCCGACTTTCGATCTTGCCATTACGCTCAAAGATGTATTCACTATCCACGCAACTCTCTTCCGCGAGGTACTGCTCTCTAATGATCACGTGGATGTCGCCAATCTGGTGCGAACTCTCCGCTTCAAATTTGGGTAGAATTGATTCCGCCGCCATCCCGGTTTCGATAACAAATCGCGCGCCCGGCTTCAACGCGCGCGCGACGCCGCTCAAGAACGATTCCATGTCCGCATATTCGAGAAAGCCAAAACTATTTCCAAAACAAAACGCGCCATCATAAATCGCTTCGCCTTCAATGCGCCTCATATCGCCGAGCACAAACTCAACCGAGTCAGAACCGCCTGCGGTAGCGGGCGGTTGATCTTTACTTAATCGAATCACCGATGAGCGAGCCTCGTCAATAAACTCTTCCGAGATATCGACTCCTGTCACTCGATATCCACGCTTTGCCAACTCAAACGCGAGCCTCCCATTCCCACATGGAACATCGAGCAGATGTGTACCAGGATCGCATTGAAGCGCCTTGACTATGAAATCCGCTTCAGCCTTACTCTTTTCCGGCGGTATCGCCATGCGCCACAAATCGAGCGGGACACCGTGAAAGAAGTCTTCGTACCAGTTGGAAGGAATCTCTGACAAATTGATTACTCCGGCCGCTCCAACGGCGGCAACACCGCGATGAAATCCTCACTAAACCGCCGCCCGTAGTCATCCAGCAATTCAGTGACGCGTTCGCGGCTCTTCGATCTAACGATTAAGCCAGCGTGATGCTTTTTCTTGACTCGATAAACTATTTCGGGATCATCATACGCGAACGTGTCGGGAAACTCCTGGCGCGCCAGTGAGAGAATGATTCCAGCATGTTCTTTTCGCGGCTTCAATCTTGTGCGGGCCGCAGAATCAGAGACTTCGAGTTTTGCCCATTCGCGCCAAAGGTTAATTCCCGACGCGGCTTCCAAGACATCCGCGATATACGCGCCGCCGACACGCGCCGCAATTTCGAGGAAATAGAAATCACCATCAGCCTCGCTCTTGATGAACTCCGCGTGCGTCGCGCCGGTCTCCATGCCCATGGCCTTGATGAGGCGGCGATTAATCTCCAAAAGCTTTTTCTTCTCCGCAGAATCGTGCGCGATGGTTTGGGAAATGTACGCGCCGCCGCCGTGCGCGACTTGCAGTGGCGGACGGCCATACTTGTTCACACCGGCAAAGACTACGCGTCCTTTATCGACGAGCGAGTCGACGTGAAACACTTCGCCTGGAATGAAGCGCGCCAGCAGATAATAAGACGCGCGCTCGCGCAAAATTTCCCGCTGGTTCATCTCTTCGACGAGCCGCCAGACTTCTTCGGCGGTTTCCAATTTCTTAATGCCGATGGCGGAAACATCAGAGCGCGGCTTCATCACCCAGGGCGGCGAGACTCGATTAAGATACTCGCCAATTTCGCCTGTATTGATCGCCGCGATGAAGTCCGGAACGGTGATTCCCGCATCGCGCGCTTTGATGCTCATCGCCAGCTTATCGCGAAAAGTCTTGGCCCGGCTGCTGCTCATTCCCGGCATGCACAGATGCTCGCGCGCCAGCGCTGCAATCACCACATCGAACTCCTCCAACGCGACGATGCGATCGGGTTTGGTGGTCTTGGCGATGTGACTTGCGAGATCGAGAAACAATTCCACGGGCGCGTCATTCGGCAAGGCGAAGACTTCATCGAGCACGTCGCGGGGCCAGTCTTCATGCAGCATCTTTTCCTTGGTAACAAGGATGAGGTTGCAGCCTTGCGCTTTGCATTCGCGCATGAAATCGCTGCCTTTGAAGAAGGTGGCGAAACAGATGATGTTGATTGGTCTTGATGGCACGGCAGCGCAGTTTAGAGTTCAGCCTTTAGGCTGCTGGATTAGAAAAGAGCAAACTGAAGTTTGAACCCTGAACATTGTCAATATACAACGGAAGCTCCGTCAGGAGCGGAATATTTATTTTATAGACTATCCTAACAATGAATACTCCCGCATAGTCAGGAGTGGTAAAACCGATCCTGACTATGCGTTTGCTCAAATGATGCCGCGTACGCTATAAACATCGCGCTCCTCCGGAGCACATGCAGATAATGATCTTTCGCGGACCATATCCCGACGTCACCATCCCCGAAGTTTCGCTCACCGACTTCATCTTCGGCTCATTCGCTGAAATCAAAGACAAGCCGGCGCTTATCGACGGGTCCACAGGGCGCATGGTTACGTACAAACAATTCGAGAGTGCCGTGAGGCGGACTGCGGCAAGCTTGTCACAAAGGGGATTCAAGAAAGGTGACGTATTCGGAATCTTCAGCCCCAATTGTCCCGAGTACGCGATTGCTTTTCATGCTGTGGCTATGCTTGGTGGCGTGAATACAACTCTGAATCCACTGTACACGGCGGAAGAAGCAGCCTGCCAACTCAAAGACTCGCGCGCTAAGCTGCTGGTCACAGCGCCTTTATTTATTGAAAAGGCGCGCGTCGCCGCTCATGCGTCGATGATCGAAGAGCTGTTTGTGTTTGGCGAAGCAGAAGGCGTCACGTCGTTTGATTCGCTGCTGGAAAGCGATGGCGCTGCCCCCCCGGTGGCGATTAATCCGCGAGAAGATTTGGTAGCACTGCCGTATTCGAGCGGAACAACGGGTCTGCCAAAGGGCGTAATGCTCACGCACTACAATCTGGTGGCCAATATGTGCCAGATGGATGGGCTCGATTACTTTAGTCGCGACGATACCCTCCTTTGCGTGCTGCCGCTCTTTCACATTTACGGGCTGGTGGTCGTGCTCAATATGGGTTTGCATCTAGGCGCGACGATCGTGACGATGCCACGATTCGATCTGGAACAATTTCTCGGCCTGATTCAAAAGTATCGCGTAACGCTCTCGCACATAGTGCCGCCAATCGTGCTGAAGCTGGCAAAGGATCCGTCGGTCGAGAAATATGATCTGTCGAGCTTGAAAATGATTTTCTCAGGCGCGGCGCCGCTGGGTCCGGAGCTTTCGCATGAATGCATGCAGCGCATCGGCTGTGGTATTCGCCAGGGATACGGCATGACTGAAACCAGTCCCGTTACGCACAGCAGCCCAGCCGATCCGGCCAAAATGAAGCTCGGCTCCATTGGCCCACCCGCGCCGAATACTGAATGCAAGCTCGTCGATCCGGCGACCGGCGCAGAATTAGGACCTAATCACGAAGGCGAGGTCTGCGTCCGCGGGCCGCAAAATATGAAAGGCTATTTGAATAATCCGGAAGCTACGGCGCGTACGATCGATAGAGAGGGGTGGCTGCATACAGGCGACGTGGGCTATGCCGATGGAGACGGACACTTCTACATCGTGGATCGCGTCAAAGAGCTAATCAAATACAAGGGTTTTCAAGTTGCGCCAGCCGAACTCGAGGCAATTCTTCTGACGCATCCGGCAGTAGCCGATGCCGCGGTAATACCTTGCAAGGATGACGAGGCGGGTGAAGTGCCCAAAGCTTTTGTGGTACTAAAAAGCGAAATGTCCGCGACAGCCATCATGGATTTTGTGGCCGCTCGCGTGTCGCCGCATAAAAAAATTCGCGCAGTCGAGTTTATCGATCAGATTCCAAAATCTCTTTCAGGTAAAATCCTGCGTCGTGTGTTGATTGAGAAAGAGCGCAACAAGGTTCAGACGGTTAGGTGAAAACAACGTGCGCATCGATAGGTTAGAGTGGGATAATTATCGAGTCGAACACGCACGCGAGATGACTGATGGCGAGAGGCGTGGATTCAGGAGACTAAGAAGATGATCAACCTGGAAGTACCGGAGTTCGAGACTTACGAAGATGAGGCTACCTTCTGGGACAATCTCGACACCGCCGATTTCATGGAGGATGACGGTGAATGGTTCCATTTCGAAACAGAAAACCAACGAGCCGCGCGTGTGGCGATACTACCCGAGGTCTTGAATGAACTTTCCGTGCGCGCACGCGCTCAGGGAGTCCAAACCCAGGAAAGGAATAAATGAACGAACAGTTTTCATCTGACAAAGTCTCGCGCGCGGTGCGCGGATATTTTCTGGCTATTCGCGCCATGGACGCGGATGGCTTCGCCAACACATTTGCAGAGAACGGAACGACGTTCGATCCCGTGGGCTCGCCCGCGATCACCGGACGCAACGCCTTACGCGAGTTCCTTCAGTCGATCTGTAAGAACTTCAAGAGCGTTTCATTGACGGAAGATTCTGTTTTTGTGGCCGGTAATGGAGCGGCGGTGAAATGGATTGGGCACGGCACCAGCACGAGCGGACGCGAAGTAAACTTCGAAGGCATCGACGTCTTCGAAGTGAATGACGACGGCAAGATTCAAACTGTCCACGCCTACTGGAACCCCGCGGAAATGATTGCACAGTTGTAAGTCGTTCTGATGAGTTCTCCCTCTCCCTTTGGGAGAGGGTTGGGGTGAGGGCCTAGCTGTCGCCCAACCGTATGAAGTTCCTCTCGGCGCCAAGCAGATCCGCGAGAATAAGAAGGAGAATGGTTTCTTTATCTATTTGGCTAAACCCTCACCCCAGCCCTCTCCCAAAGGGAGAGGGAGTTTCCTAACGTGAAGTGGATCGTTCATAAATTCGGCGGCACCAGCGTCGCCAACGCCGGCGGCTACAAATCCGTAGCCGGCATCCTGACTGCACAGCAGAGAGTCGGCGAACGCACCGCAGCGGTCGTTTCGGCGATGAGCGGTGTCACCGACGCGCTTATTGAACTCGTTGAGATTGCCAGGACGCAAGCCGATTCTTATCCGGCAAAACTCGAAGCGCTGAAACAGCGACATCTGGATGCGCTCGCCGAGCTCGGCCTGGACCAGACGCGCGCACGAGAACTCGCCGTGACCGTCGAATCCGACTTTCGTAATATATCGGAAGTGCTAAAGGGAGTCTCGATCGCTCGCGTAGCTTCCGAACAAATCAAAGAGTTCGTGTCAGGCCATGGAGAAATCTGGTCGGCGCAATTTCTGGCCGCTCATCTTTCGTCAGTTGGTCATCCGGCAACCTGGCTCGATGCTCGGCAGGTCCTCACCGTTGACTCTGAAGGCAGCCAAATCAAAGTTGACTGGACTCTTTCCCAGGAAAAGTTGGATCACTGGCTCGCGGGTGACGCACCTATCGGCGAAACGATCGTTATTACCGGCTACATCGCTTCAACTCAGGATGGCGTTGCCACCACACTGAAACGAAACGGCAGCGATTTCTCGGCATCGATCTTTGGGGCATTGCTGGGCGCCGATTCGATCACGATCTGGACCGACGTCGACGGCGTGCTCAGCGCCGACCCGCGACGAGTGCCGGACGCGATGGTAATTCCCGATCTCTCCTATCAGGAAGCATCGGAACTGGCGTATTTCGGCGCGAAAGTCATTCATCCGAACACGATGTTTCCCGCGATCACGCGCGGCATTCCCATCTGGATCAGAAACACTTTCAAACCGGACGCCCGCGGCACGGCCATCTCGGCCACGTCAAAATCTGAAGCGCCGATTAAGGGATTCGCTACCGTGGACGAGATGACCTTGATCAATGTCGAGGGTACCGGCATGACCGGTGTCCCCGGCGTCTCGCACAAACTCTTCGGCGCGCTGCACGCCGTCGATGTTTCCGTCGTAATGATTTCGCAGGCCAGCTCCGAACACTCGATCTGTTTTGCCGTGCCGGCGCGACAGGCTTCCTTGGCGAAAAAGACGATTGAAGATGCGTTCGAAGCGGAGATCCGCCGCGGCGCCATACAGACTGTAGAGGTTGTCAACGACTGCTGCATCCTGGCCATGGTTGGCGATGGGATGATCGAACGGACCGGTATCGCCGGCAAATTTTTCCACGCGCTCGGCAAAGCCGGCGTCAACGTGCGCGCGATCGCGCAAGGGTCGTCAGAGCGAAACATCTCGGCAGTCATTGAGCAACACGATTCGACGAAAGCGCTGCGCGCGGTGCATTCGGCCTTCTATCTTTCGCCGCAAACGATTTCCGTCGGTGTCATCGGCACGGGTTTGATCGGCGGCGCCTTTCTGAACCAGCTCGCCGAGCGGATACATTTATTGCGAACGGAGCGTGGCATCGATCTGCGCGTGCGCGGGATAATGAATAGCCGCGGAATGCTCTTGCACGATCGGCATTTGGATTTGGAAGCATGGCGCGAACGGTTGGAAGCCTCCGACACCGAGGCGGACATGGCGCAGTTTGTGGAACACATTCACCCTGGTCACCTTCCTCACGCAGTGATCATTGATGCGACCGCCAGTGCCGACCTGCCGCGCCAGTATGAATCGTGGCTCAGGAGCGGACTCAACATCGTCACGCCAAACAAAAAAGGAAATGCGGGACCGCTTAATGAATATCTAAAACTGCGCGACGCCGTGCGCGGGTCCGGCCGATATTTTCTTTACGAAACAAACGTCGGCGCAGGGCTGCCGATCATTCACACGCTCCGCAATTTGCTCGACACGGGCGACACGATAATTCGTATCGAAGGAATTCTTTCCGGCACGCTTTCGTACCTCTTCAACTCGCTTGACTGCACGCAACCCTTTTCCGCAATCGTGCGCGCCGCACACGATCGTGGATTCACCGAGCCCGACCCTCGCGACGACCTTTCGGGAATGGATGTTGCCCGCAAATTGATTATCCTGGCCCGTGAGATCGGTCTCGAGATTGATCTGGACGACGTGCACATCGAGAGCCTGGTGCCGGAAAACCTGCGCGGGTCGAGCCCTGAAGAATTTCTCGATGGTCTCGAAGAGCACGATCAAGCGATCTCCGAATTAGTGAGCGAGGCGCAAGCCAATCGTCAAGTTCTGCGCTACGTTGGCGCGATCGAGGCGAGTGGCAGCGTCTCAGCCTGTCTGCGAACTCTTCCTGCCGATCATGTCTTCGCAAATCTTACGGGCGGCGACAACATCGTGAGCTTTCAGACCGCGCGCTACAACACTCAACCTCTGATCGTCAGAGGTCCCGGCGCGGGTCCCGAGGTCACCGCGGCGGGAGTGTTTTCGGACTTGCTGAGACTGGCTTCGTTGCTGGGGGCGCCGCTATGAACGCCGCCACCGCGTTTGCTCCCGCTACCGTATCGAACGTCGCAGTTGGTTTCGATATTCTCGGATTTGCCATCGAAGGTGTCGGCGATCTGGTAACAGTCTTGAAAATCGAACGGCCCGACGTTTTGATTGCCGAGATCGTCGACAGTACCGGGAGCCTGAGCAACTTGGAACTGCCCTCCGACCCGAAGCAAAACGCCGCTACGGCCGGCCTCGCCAAACTGCGCGCCGATCTTAAATTGGAGTTCGGCTTTGAGGTGAGGCTTCGCAAAGGCATTGCGATCGGATCGGGCATGGGTGGCTCTGCAGCTTCAGCGGTGGGCGCTGTTGTGGCCGCGAATGAGCTGCTGCCTGATCGCTTATCCAAAGAGGAATTGGTGAAATATGCGCTCGCGGGCGAGGTAGTAGCGAGCGGCTCGGCGCATGCAGATAACCTTGCGCCATGTCTCTTCGGTGGATTGACGCTGGTAATCGGGATCGACCCCGTGCGAGTAGTTTCGATTCCAGTGCCCAAAGAAATTCTCACCGTGCTGGTCCATCCACGTCATCGGATTGAAACTCGGAGGGCGCGGGACATACTCAAGACCGAAGTGACGCTCGCCGACCACGTGCGACAGTCGGCGCATCTGGGCGGTTTCATTGCCGGCTGTTACTCGAACGATCTTGACTTGATTAAAGAATCGTTTCGCGATGTGCTCATCGAGTCCCAGCGCGCTGCTCTAATCCCTGCTTTGGCCGAAGTGAAAGAAGCCGCGTTAAGAAATGGCGCTCTCGGGGCATCGATTTCCGGTTCGGGGCCGAGCGTATTCGCGTGGGCCACGTCTTCGGAAACGGCATCCAAAGTCCGCGACGCGATGCTGCAAGCTTATCAAACTAAAGGCTTGGCCGAAGTCGACTCGTGGATTTCGCCGGTCAGCACGCAGGGAGCCAGAATCGTCGCATGAGATTTCGTAGCACTCGCTCATCGTCACAGTCTCTCACGCTCTCTGAAGCAATAGGCCAGAGCATCGCTCCCGATGGCGGACTCTACGTACCGGCGATCTTTCCAACTTTCAACGCTGAAGATTTTGCCGGCGTGAACGCGTGGAACGAAATCAGCAAGCGCCTGCTTGAACCATTTTTTCGCGACGATAATCTGCACGCTCATCTATCGGACATCTGTGACGAAGCCTTCAACTTTCCGATCACGCTGAGGTTTCTCAATAATGACACGGCAGTGCTGGAGCTTTTCCACGGGCCGACCGCCGCGTTCAAAGATGTGGGCGCGCGCTTTCTCGCGGCGTGCGTCGCGCGCATGCCGGGACGACGAACGATTATTGTGGCAACTTCGGGAGATACCGGCGGCGCGGTCGCTGCCGCTTTCGCTGAACGTAGCAACGTGGAAGTTGTCATTCTTTTTCCCAAGGGAAAGATTTCGGCCCGCCAACAGCAACAACTAACCTGCTGGGGCGATAGCGTGCGCGCCTTTGCCGTGCGCGGCGTTTTCGATGATTGTCAGCGCATCGTCAAAACTGCATTGGCCGATCGAGAATGGTCCGGGCGACGCGGCCTGTTATCGGCCAATAGTATCAACCTCGGCCGACTGCTGCCGCAGACCGTTTATTATGCGGCGTCGAGTCTCTGGTACTTTCGACAATGCGACACGCGACCGGGATACATCATTCCCACTGGCAATCTTGGCAACGCAGTTGCAGCCTTCTGGACCAAAGCGATGGGTTTGCCAATCCGCGCCACGCTGGCGAATGCAATGGACGTCGGGAATCCCAGCAACTTCGAGCGGCTACAGAATCTGCACTCGCTTGCTCTGCTCCGCCAGATCGCGCGGGCGTTTTCAGTTACTGACGAACAGATCTCACAAACGATTGCAGCCGGCATCGATCGTTGGGAGCAGATCTGGTGCCCACACACAGCCACCGCAGTTCACGTCCGCGAACGTTTAGCTGAACCGGATTGGATCATCACCGCCACGGCCCATCCCGCGAAGTTTGATTCAATCGTCGAACCGCTAATCAAGATCTCAGTGCCTACGCCGCTTTCATTGGCTGCGGTGCTCGAACGCCCTTCGCGTTTTGAAGAGATTGAGCCGACGTTTGCAGCGTTAGCCCAGGCGCTGTAGTGACTGCCAGACGCGAGGTTTCTGGTCTCGAGTGCGCGGCCTGTTTTCGGGTTTGCCAGTAAGAAAGACCAGCCGCGAACTCGGGAGTTATCTTTATTGGGGAATGGCGACTCTTTCAATCAGCTTCGCGAGGCGAGGATCGGAGCGAATATTGTCAAGGCGTTGATCCACCTTGATGAAGGCCATCGTGCTGTCTCGCTCGTTAAAAGCCTTTTCGAGCCACTCGAGCGCCTTATCATTTTCCCGGAGGCCCGCACAAATTGTGGCGATGCCGTAAGCCGAAACGTAGTGATCCTTTGACGCTCGCTGCGAAGCTTCCAAGACCTGACGCGCCTCGGCTCGTTTGCCCGCCAGAGCATAGAGATAGCCCGCTAGCGGCTGAGACACGCGCCGCAAGGCGAGAGACCAGACGCTTGTGTCAACAAGAACGTTCACGATCTCCTGCGATCACGCTTGTAATCGTACTTCGAGTCAATGTCGATCTTGCCAAAAAGTTTGAGAATGCGAGCCTGCTTGCGCCGGTGAATGTATTCGCGCAGCGCTTCGGTCACTGCCGCCTTCTTCGTCTTATGGCCGCTGAGCTTAACCGCTTGCTCGATTAATCGATCGTCAATTGCCAGGCTAGTCGCCATGTGTAAGAGTTTACACAGAGCTGGGTGTAGTGACAAATCAAACCTAAAAAGCAAAAGGCTCCACGTTTCCATGGAGCCTCTTGATGTTACTCACTGAACGATCGCTGTTCAGCTACTTTCCGGTATTGACGAACTGGGTGCAGGCGCCGATGGTTCTTGAACGTGCGCGCGGCGTGTCGAAGTCTCTCCAGCCGCTGGCTTTGCCGACGACGTTGTGACCCTGCGAAGTGATAACGCCGAAGATGTCGGAGCAAGATGTTGGGGCAGTTACTTCTTTACAGCCGCCAGGTATGCCTGTCGGTCGTGCCTCTTCACCTCTTTTAAATCACAACCCCTGGGCCTTCTTGTATGCCTGCCGATAAGAGGCATAGGCGCTACGGTAATCACCGGCTGTTTTGTATGCGTCACCTTTAGCCACCAACGCATTTGCCTGGGCGGTATTTGCGCCGCCAATATTGGCGATGGTTTGCACGACGATGCTGCGGACTAGCTCGAGGTAGCCGCCCTTGGCGCCGGGCGTCAGGTACAGTGCGACGAAGGCCGAGCCATCGGTCGAAGCCAGATCAGCCTCGATCTGCGTGCGCAAGATCAGATCCCTCAGCATGGTGGCGTTGGCGTTGTCATTCGCGACGATCGTGTTCTTGTTGGCATTGTCATTATTGACAATCGTTGTCTGAGCATTACTAATCGCCGTGGTGATCGTCGTCGTGTTAGAGTTCGCATTGATGATTACATCGCCCTTGTTGGCGTTAGAGTTGGCGATGATGTTGGTTGTATTGGTGTTGTCGTTGGTGACAATCGCCGTCTTGTTGGAGTTGTCGTTGCCAGTGATCGTCGTCGTATTGGCGTTGTCGTTGTTGATAATCGCCGTCTTGTTGGTGTTGTCATTAGCGACGCTGTTCTCCAGGTCAGTGTGGATGTGCCCAAGGCGACTAAAATTGGCATCAACTGTTCGTCCGGTGTAATCCGAGTCACAGCCTGTGAGTTTGGCGCGCACGGCCACAGCCGCATAGTAAACGCCATCGACAATGATGCAAAGTGAACTCGTATTGCCTCCCTCGCCAAGGGCAACCAGAACCTGGTTGCAACCTCTGCTTGCGACAGCGCGGACCCCCGCGGCAGCTATGAAGATCGCATCAGCCGCAGTGTTTAGTGCGAACGATATGCGACCAGAACCGACAAGAGCATCGCACACGGGATCCGGGCCCTCCCTATCGGGCAAACCTGCAGATTCGATTTGCAGCATCCCACCTGGCTGTTGCAGTTTTGACCGTTGCCGCTTTTCCTGGCGAATGGATTCCAATGCCGGTCTGTACTGCTCAAGGGCGGCGCGCGCTTCTCCAAAACGGGCGTTCATCTCGGCCGGATTCAACGTCGCTCGAAATGTGTTCAACTGCTGCGGGCTAAACTGCTCAAACTGTTTTCTGGCGGCGTCGAGCTTACCGGCGAATTCAGGATTGTCCGGCAAAAGCAGATCAGAATACTCTTTGACAGTATCCACAAGTTCGAGCAGCTTGCTGCGCAATTGTTCGAGTTCTTCCGGTGGATATTGTTTCTCAACCTGTCTGGCCTGCGGCGT
>QHXE01000117.1 GCA_003222835.1 Acidobacteriota bacterium
CGGCAGGCGTTTGAATTCGTCGATGAGTTTGGTAATGGATTCGGCGTAGTCAAGCATAAAATCGGGGGTCAGGAATTAGGGGTCAGGGGCCGGTTTAGTGTGAGGCTGGCGAAAGCCGGCCTATTCTTCATTACGCTCTCACCCTCTTGAGTAATGCGTTTCTTAGAGCGTAGAGTTGTTTTCCTAACGATTCGGCATGCTCGGCGATTGATCGAGCCTCTTGTAACGAGACGTATCCTAACCTAATCGCAATTTCCAACTGCGTTTCCAGTTCG
>QHXE01000118.1 GCA_003222835.1 Acidobacteriota bacterium
ACACCCGACCCCTTAAAACAGATTGCCCAGCCCCGGCGGCAGCATCGATCCCAGCTTACCTTTCATCGCTTCGTCGCACTTGCGGTTGGCTTCGTTGATGGCCGCGAGGATCATGTCCTGAAGCATTTCGACGTCGTTCTCTTTCACAATTTCGGGATCTATCTTGAGCGAGATGATCTCGTGATTTCCTTTCATGGTGACGTTCACCACGCCACCTCCGGCCGAGGCCTCTACGCGCAGCTCTTCCATTTCGCGCGCCATTTTCTCCTGCATCTGCTGCGCCTGTTTCATCATCCCTTGAATGTTGAGCCCGCCCGGAAATTTCATCGTGTTAACCTCGCTTTGAGTTGATCAGAGTCCGCAATTGCGCGATGCAGCATCCTAACTGTCATTGAATCTGAATGCAAAGCGACGGTTACCGAAACCGCGAGCGGTAGCGACCGGATCATTTTCCATTTCTCATTTTTCATTTCTCATTTGGCCATTTGGAGGATTCATTTGTCATCGCACCCTGCCCAACAATGAGCAAATGACAAATGCTAAATGGAAAATGACTCACGACTGAAATCAAACTCTATTACGATGTTCATCTTTCGCAACAGACGCCGGCTCCGCTATTGATTGCGCTCCACGGTTACGGCGCGAGCATGCGTCAGATGATGCGTGAAGCGCAGAACCTGGCCCCGGAAGAGTTTGCCATCGTCTCCCTGCAAGGCCCTCATCAACACCTGAAAGAAGCGAAAGAGCCGGGCGGGCCGCTGCGATTTGGTTTTGGCTGGCTGACAAACTTTCGCCCCGAAGAATCGATCGCGATTCATCAACGCGCGTTGCTGGAGGTAACCGATTCGTTGGTAAAAGAAGGCGTCGCCGATCCGAAGCGAGTCTTTCTGCTCGGTTTTTCGCAATCATGTGCCTTGAATTATCGATTCGCATTCACGCACCGGGACGTTTTGCGAGGCGTGATTGGAATCTGTGGTGGCTTGCCGGGAGATTGGGAGGGCAGCGAAATTTACCAGCCAACTGAAGCCAGCATTTTTCATCTAAGCGGCGAGCGCGACGAGTATTATCCGCCGGCAAGAACAAATGATTACGCGGCGCAACTGCGTACGCGCGCGCGCGAGGTTGAATGTAGAAGTTATGATGCCGGCCACGAAGTCGTTCAGGCAATGCGAGATGATATCCGTTCGTGGTTGGAAGCGCGGTCTTGACGAATTAGCTCTTTATCAAATACGTGCAGACTAGAGTGAATCAGCATAAGGAAGCACTCGCGTCCGCGAAGCGGACGGATGAAAATAGCCCAGCGATTTATCGCTGGGTAACTGTCGCCAGAAGAAGTCTCAAGCCCGCGAAGCGGGCGGCAGAAATTCTTACCTCCGCGCAGGGAGCAAACGAGCTTCTGTCGCCCGTTTTACGGGCTCTTGGTTTCTTACTGGCTCCCTTTCCCACCACTAAAGTGCTGGGCTATTACCGGTCGTCCGCTTCGCGGACTGACAACTCGACCTGGACTCGCGTGGCTGCACTCTCATCACTGATAATTCTGCTGATCGTTCTCAGTTCCTGCCAACAACAGGTTGCGAAAACTCTCAAGCCATTGAAGCCTCCCGAGCAAATGACCGAGGCGACTTCGCTGCCCGCGAACAGTTCGCCTAGTCTCAAGCTTGTAATTGACGGCGCGGTCGATCAAGTTGGCAAGACCACCAGCTACGATGCTTCATATCAGAAGATCGATTATCCCAATGGCGATGTGCCGATCGAAACCGGCGTTTGTTCCGACGTGATCGTGCGCGCGTTTCGCAAAGTTGGGATCGATTTGCAGAAGGACGTGCACGAGGACATGAAAAGGAATTTCTCGGCTTATCCGACTCGTTGGGGATTGAGTGGGACCGATGCGAATATCGATCATCGGCGCGTACCCAACCTCATGACCTATTTCACTCGTCAGGGCAAGTCGCTTCCAATTAGCGATCGCAACGACAACTTTCTGCCGGGTGATATTGTCACGTGGGACCTGGGCCTTGGCAGTGAACACATCGGCATGATCGTCAATGTGTGGTACAAGCCTTCGCAGCGTTATCTGATCGTGCATAACATCGGCGCCGGAACGCGCATGGACGACGTTTTGTTTGCGTGGAAGATTACCGGTCATTATAGATACTTCTAGTTGCGGACCAATCGATACAACTTGCGAGCGGCGGGAGTCGTTAGCGACTAAATCTTTATAGAATTCCAAAATTAAGCAAAACTCCTAGCGCCCTTTAGGCGCGTCATGTTATAAGGACGCGCCTAAAGCGCTTTGAATAGACAAGAGAGACATCATGCTATAAACATCGGCTCCTAACGGAGCTTCAAATGATCCAGGTCGCGAATGAAAATGACGAAACTAAGAATAATCTTCTTCATTGTTGCACTTCTCGTCCGGTGCGTTTCTGCCGGGGCGCTAACCATTCAAAACTCAACTATGGTGGGATCGAAGCCCGATTCGAAAACAGCAGCGGCCATTCTCGCGGTGCTGGACGCGCAACGCGACGCCTGGAATCGCGGCGACATCGAAGGCTACATGGACGGCTACGATCGTTCGCCCGACACCGTGTTCGTTTCCGGCGATCGCATCAATCGTGGTTGGCAGACGGTTTTGGATCGCTACAAAAAGAGCTACGACTCGCGCGAGAAGATGGGCGTACTGACATTCTCGGATATTGAAATAACGACTCTAAGCAAAGATGCCGCGGCGGTCCTTGGCCGTTGGCGATTGAAGCGAGCGAATGATGAGCCGCATGGAACATTCACTTTGCTGTTCCGAAGGACGAAGACGGGCTGGAAGATTGTTCACGATCACACTTCATCGGCGTGAACACCAACATGATGAGCGAGCCGAAAGAAACCAATCTTGCCGCCGTCGAACGCGCCGTCGAAGCGCGCAGTGGCGCATTGAAGAAGGAGCTTGGTCTCTTCGATCTGGTCCTCACTCAAGTTGTCTTCGTCGTTGGCACTGTCTGGGTAGGCTGGGCGGCGAAGCTGGGCAACTCACAGATGGTGTTCTGGCTGCTGGCGATTCTCACCTTCTATTTGCCGCTGGCTGCCGTAGTCATCTTCATCAATCGCCTGGCGCCTTTGGAGGGCGGTCTTTATCAATGGGCCAAAGTCGCCTTCAATGATTTCATCGCGTTCATGGTGGCATGGAACTTCTGGATTTTCGGTATTCTGGTAATGTCGGGCATTGGACTCATTATCAAGAAGAACATCGCCTACGCGATTGGGCCACGCGCCAACTGGATGCACGAGAACAAGTGGATGACGACGCTGGTTTGCACTCTGCTGATGATCGGAATAATCGCTGCCTCGCGCCGAGGTCTGGCGCTCGGCAAATGGGTGCAGAATTTTGGCGGCGCTTTTCTAATCCTGACCTTCATCACTCTGATCCTCCTGCCGTTCATTACTGCCGGCCGCGGCTCGCTGGCGAACTATCATCCGTTCTCGACCAGCCTTCCCGAATTCAGCGTTTACAACATCAACGTGTGCAGCAAGCTTGCGGTCGGCGCACTCTCTGGTTTTGAATACATCGCTATTCTCGCCGGCGAGTGTCGCGCGCCGGCGCGCAATATCAGCCGCTCGGTGATCATCTCGGCTCCCATCATCGCGCTGATGTTTATTTTGGGAACAGGTTCGGTGCTGGCGTTCGTCACGCCGGAGACAGTCGATCTAATCGGACCGATTCCGCAGGTTCTAAGTCGGGGGTTCAGTTCCTTTGGCTGGGTTTCGACTCTGGTTTCGTTCACGATCTTTGGCGTGGCGGCGCGACAGATCGCTTTGATGAGCATTTACTTCGCGGGCAATACGCGCCTGCCGATGGTGGCCGGTTGGGACAACCTTCTGCCCGCGTGGTTCGCCCGACTTCATAAACGTTATCGCACGCCGGTCAACTCGATTCTGGTGGTCGGCGTCGTGACGCTGGCATTCAGCCTTGTCAGTCTAATCCGCGTCAGCGAGCAAGAGGCGTTTCAGCTTCAGGACAATGCCGCCGGGGTGTTCTACGCGTTGATCTACATGGTGCTGTTTGCAATCCCGATCCTGGCGATGAAGCGGTTTGGCGCGAAGGCTCCGTGGTGGCTCAAAGTCGCCTCCGCATCAGGCTTCGTCGTCTCGGTCGTTTACGCTTTCTTCACCGTGTTCCCGATCATCGACGTCAGCAGTCGTTTGCTTTTCGCCGCAAAGATTATCGCGGTCGTGCTCGGAGCAAACTTGATCGGCATCACCATCTACGTACTCGACAAAAGACGACGTTAGAGTACCGACTTTAGTCGGGCTTTGCTTTTGAGCGAACGGAAAGCCCAACTAAAGTTGCTACTCTGAACACCGTTAGACTGGCCTTCAAATCAAACCTGTGATAATCATCTGACGCGCTAACTTCAGTATCAACCCTCAAAGGAGAAAGAGATATGGGCAAGATTAACTTCGGTCGTGTCCTGCTTGGCGGTTTGGCGGCAGGAGTCATAATGACGATTGGCGAATACCTGCTGAACGACTTCGTTCTGGGAAGCCAGATGAAGGACTACTTCGCGGCACATAAGTTCCCAACACCCGGCGGCAGCTTCATGATGATTGCTATCACGGCAACGGTGGTTCTGGGAATCGCGATAGTCCTGCTCTATGCGATGATCAGGCCGCGCTTCGGTCCCGGCCCTAAGGCGGCAATCATCGCCGCTTTGACCGCGTGGTTCCTGGTCTTCCTTTATAACAAC
>QHXE01000235.1 GCA_003222835.1 Acidobacteriota bacterium
TTCGCGAGGGTGGACGTACGGTCGGCGCGGGTACGGTGAGTGAAGTCGTCGAATAAGACCTATAGGACCTATTAGACCTATGTTGAACGAAAAAATCAGAATCAGGCTCAAAGCCTACGATCACCGAGTCCTCGATCAATCTACGACAGAGATTGTCGAAACAGCGAAGCGCACCGGCGCCCGCGTGGCCGGGCCGATTCCATTGCCGACGGTCAAGAACAAGTGGACCGTCTTGCGCTCGCCGCACGTCGATAAGAAATCGCGCGAGCAGTTTGAGATCAGAACGCATAAGCGCCTGATGGATATTCTCGATCCGACGCCGCAAACAGTCGATGCGCTGATGAAGCTCGACTTGCCCGCGGGCGTCGATGTCGAGATTAAAGCTTTTGGAAGACAGTGAAGGGCATTGCCGATTTCCGATTGCCAATTTCCGATTGGTGGTCGCATGAATCTTCAAATCGGCAATTGACAATTGGCAATCCACAATGATTAACGGAATCATCGGCAAGAAGGTTGGCATGACGCAGTTGTTTGCGCAGGATGGCACAGTCACGCCCGTGACCGTCATCAAGGCTGGTCCGTGCGTGGTGGTGCAGAAAAAGTCCGCGGGCGGCAAGGATGGTTACGACGCTGTGCAGGTTGGGTTGGTTGAAGACCGTCCTATCAAGCTGAAGAATGTTAACAAGCCGATGCGCGGGCACTTTGAGAAAACCGGAGGCGGAATTCCTCCCACGCGAGTGCTGAAAGAGTTTCGCCTGGACGCGTCCGATGACAGCACGAGCGTTGGCGACAAGATTCTGGTCGATCAGTTTTCGGATGGAGACATCGTCGACGTAGTCGGCAAATCGAAAGGGCGCGGCTTCGCCGGGACGATCAAACGTCATAATTTCAATCGTGGACCAGAGACGCACGGCTCGATGAATGTGCGCGCTCCCGGATCGATTGGCGCTTCGGCATATCCGTCGCGCGTGGTTAAGGGAATGCGCTCCTCGGGCCATATGGGTGATGCGCGCGTGACGATCAAGCAACTGACGGTTGCTCGCGTCGATGCCGAGAATAATCTGTTGATGATTCGCGGCGCAGTGCCTGGAGCTAACGGCAGCGTCGTAGTGGTTAAGAAAGCGGCAAGGCAAGCAAAGAAGTAGTTAGTAGAACAGAGGGCGGTTTGTCTTCTTAGACGGAGGTTCAGATATGCCAACAGCCAAAATTCTGGATTTGACCAGTCAAGAAGTTGGCGAGCTCGAGTTGGCGGACACGGTGTTCGGCGTCCCCCTCAACGAGCCACTGATTCATGAAGCCGTGCGCAGCTTCCTGGCTAACCGGCGCTCCGGAACGTCGGCAACAAAAACGCGCGGCGATGTGGAAGGCTCAGGCCGAAAGCTTTGGCGCCAGAAGGGCACGGGCCGAGCGCGAATTGCCAGCTTGCGTTCGCCGCTTTGGAAAGGCGGCGGTAACGTGCACGGGCCACAGCCGCGAGACTGGTCGTACAACTTGCCCAAGAAGATGAGAAAGCGGGCGATGTGCGCGGCGATTTCCGAGCGGCTGCGTGAAGGGAACTTAATTATCGTCAACGATTGGAAGCTCGATCACCCGAAGACCAGGGACTTCATCAACACTCTCGGCACTTTGAAACTGGGTGGGAAGACGTTGATTGTGGATTCTTTGAAGAACACCAATCTGATGCTGGCGTCGCGGAATGTGCAGACAACGAAAGTGGTCAACAGCTATGGCGTGAACATCTACGATCTGGTCAATCATCAGAAAGTGGTGCTGACGCCCAAGACCGTCAGCGAGTTGACCGATATTCTGAGGCCGCGGGCCAAGGATGACGAGGAGCCCCATCGTCCCGGCGAGATTCTGGGCGGGCCGACCAAGCCACGACCATCGCCGAGAAGAAGGGGTGCCACGTTTTAGTTTGCGATCTCAAATTTGAGATCTGAGATTTCAAATAGCTATGCGAACTGTTTGGGACGTAATCAAGTCTCCGGTGATCACCGAGAAGGCTCTGGTGGCGAAAGAAGAGACGCAGGACCGGCGGCAGTTGCTGACGTTTCGCGTGGATCGCCGCGCGACCAAACCTGAGATCAAGAATGCGGTCGAGTCGATCTTTCAGGTGAAGGTTGATTCAGTGCGGACCGCTCAATATCTGGGCAAGATGGCGCGCCGCGGGCGATACGAAGGCCGCAAACCGTCCTGGAAGAAAGCGTTCGTGACCCTCAAGCAGGGCGAGAAACCGGTGGATTACGGGGAAGCGATCTAGCGATTTCGGATTTCGAATCGCGGATTGCGGATTTGGAAATGACAAGATCGAGTTAAGAGGTTCGGGGGAGCGAATGAAGAACGAGCGGGGGTTGAAGTCCGCAATCCGAAATTCGCATTCCGAAATCGCAGAATGGGAATAAAGAAACTAACACCGACATCGCCGGCTCGTCGCTATCAGACTTTTCTGACGCGCGATGAGTTAACGCCGGGCGCGGTGCCGGAAAAGTCTCTGCTGGAGCCGAAAGTGAGAATCTCGGGGCGCAACAACGATGGCCGCATTACGGTGCGACGACGCGGCGGTGGCCACAAGCGTTTCTATCGCGTGATCGGCTCGTCGAACATCGCGCTGATTACGTATCTGGATGGCGAGAAGCGTTACATCATCTCTCCGGTGGGCCTGGAAGTTGGCCGGACAATCGCGAGCGGAGAAGATGCAGATATTCTGCCGGGAAATACTTTGCCGATTCGAAACATTCCGCTGGGCACCCAGATTCACAACATCGAGTTGCGGCCGGGCAAAGGCGGGCAGATGGCGCGCGCGGCCGGGTCGTTTGCGCAGTTGTTGGCAAAGGAGGGCGATTACGCTCAGTTGCGCATGCCTTCGGGCGAAGTGCGGCGCGTTCCGGTCGAATGCCGCGCGACGGTGGGCCAGGTTGGCAACGTCGAACATGAAAACATTTCGTTGGGTAAGGCGGGACGCACGCGCTGGCGAGGCATCAGGCCGCACGTTCGCGGCGTAGCGATGAATCCGGTGGACCACCCGCACGGCGGCGGCGAAGGCAAGACTTCAGGCGGGCGCAATCCCGTGACGCCATGGGGTCAGCCAACGCGGGGATACAAGACGCGCCGAAACAAGCGCACTAAGAAGATGATTGTGAGAGATCGGAGAGTCAAATGATTGCCAATTGCCAATTGCCGATTTTCGATTGGTTCTAAGCCATGCGGTATTCAAATCGGCAATCGGCAATCAAAAATCGGAAATGAAATATGCCACGTTCAGTTAAAAAAGGTCCCTGGGTGGACAAAGGTATTCGGAAGACAGTCGAGCGTATTCGCGCCGGCTCGCAGCGACCGCAGGTGATTCGCACCTGGTCGCGACGTTCGACCATTACGCCGGACATGGTGGGGTTGACGTTTGGCGTGCATAACGGCAAGCGCCACATTCCCATCTACGTTACGGAGAACATGGTCGGGCACAAACTGGGTGAGTTTTCGCCGACGCGAATGTTCAAAGGCCATTCCGGAACGAAGGCCGATAAAACCGAAAAGACGGCGAAGGTGGCCGGTCCAGCGCCGGCGGCGTAAGAAAGAGCGGTAAATCGTGAATGGTAAATGATGAATGGATTTTGTTCGATGGCAGGTAGCTGAGCAGAAGGGTCTTTCCATTTACCATTTACGATTCACCATTCACTAATTTATGGAAGCAAGAGCAAGCGCAAAGTATCTACGCGGGTCGGCGCAGAAGGCGCGTCTGGTCATCGATATGATCAGGGGCAAAAACGTCAACCAGGCGTTGGCCATTTTGCGCTATTCAAACAAACGCGCCGCCTTGGGAATTGAAAAGTGCGTCAAGTCGGCAATCGCGAACGCGAACGAAACGGCGGAGAAAGCGAACGTCTCGGTCGATCCCGACGAGCTCTGGCTAAAAGCTGCGTACGTCGATCGGGGTCCGACGAAGCACCGTCGTCGCGTCCGTCCCGCTCCCCAAGGCCGTGCGTATCGCGAGCAGCGACACTTCTGTCACGTCACGATTTTGCTTTCCAGCGAAACGCAAGAGGCGGAAGGCAAGGCGGACGGAAAGACCGGTGGGACCACTCCAGCAGCTAGCAAGCGCGCGAAGCGTGGTGGCGCCGCCGCTGCCCCGCGGGCCAAGCGAGTTGGGAAGGCCGAAGCCACAACGAAGGCAGGAGACGAAACAAAAAAGGCAGCAGGTGCGAAAGAATCGAAGGGCGCGACGAATATAGGCAAGGCGGCGTCGAAATTAGGCAAGGCGCTCAGAAGGAAGAAGAGTGAGGAGTGATTTTTCAGACCTCAGACCTTAAATCGAGTGAGGTTTTCGATTAAGCCTGAGGAATGGAGTTGGGATTTTGAGGAGAGGATCTGAGATTTGAAGATCTGAAAGTGGAGATTTGAATGGGCCAAAAAGTTCATCCCTACGGTTTTCGCCTCGGCTATAACAAGGACTGGCATTCGCATTGGTTTGCGAAAAAGCAGTACGGCGATTTCCTGATCGAGGATCTGAAGCTGAAGCGCGAATTGAAGCAGCGCTTCACGGGCGCGGGCGTCTCGCATGTCGACATCGAGCGTGCCGCCAATCGTCTGAAGATCATCATCTACACCTCGCGGCCTGGCATCATCATCGGTCGCAAGGGCGCCGAGATCGATAAGCTGAAGGGGGACATCTCTTCGCGCACTGGCCGCGAAGTGCTGGTGTCGATTCAGGAGATTCATAAGCCGGAACTGAACGCGCAGTTGCAGGCCGAGAAGATTGCGGCGCAACTAGAGAAACGAATTGCGTTTCGCCGGGCGATGCGAAAAGCCGTGGAAGAGTCTCTGAGATTCGGCGCGCAGGGCATCAAGGTGAAGGTCAGCGGCCGGCTCAACGGCGCTGAGATCGCCCGCAGCGAGTGGCATTTGCAAGGCCAGTTGCCGTTGCATACCTTACGCTCGGATGTTGATTACGGATTCGCGGAAGCAAATACGACTTTCGGCGTAATCGGAGTGAAGGTTTGGATCTATCGGGGCCAGATTCTTGATGCGAACGCGGCAATGGCCCGGGGAACTGGAACCGATCCGATTAACGATACCAGGCCGGGTGGGCGTGAGGGCCGTGCGCGTCCGGCGCGTGCGCGTCGTGAGAGACCTGAAAGGCCGGAGAGATAAGTTCAGAGTTCAACGTTTAGGTTGGATTTGAAAGCGACAAGCTAAAGCTTGAACTATGAACGCGGGGAAGAATCACCATGTTGATGCCGAAAAAAGTTAAGCACCGCAAGCAGATGCGCGGACGTATGAAGGGCGCCGCGACCCGCGGCAGCGCCATTAGCTTCGGTGAGTATGGATTGAAGAGCCTCGAACCCGCCTGGATTACCGATCGCCAGATCGAGGCAGCCCGCATCGCGATGACTCGTCACATCAAGCGCGGCGGCAAAATCTGGATTCGGATGTTCCCCGACAAGCCGGTGACGAAAAAACCGGCTGAGACACGCATGGGGAAAGGAAAAGGCGCGCCCGAGTATTGGGTGGCGGTAGTTAAGCCGGGACGAATTCTTTACGAGATTGAAGGCGTCGACGAAAAGACCGCGCGTGACGCGATGAAGCTGGCGGCGCAAAAACTGCCGATTAGGACGAAGTTCGTGACCCGCGCCGAGCAGGAGGGAGGCGCGATCTAGTCATGAAGAAACGGGAAGAAATTGACAAGTATCGCGACCTGCCAGACGACGATCTGCATGCCGAAGCGGCGCGCTTGAAAGAGTCGCTGTTTCGATTGAATTTCAAGCTGGCGCTGGGCGAAGTCGATGCAATCAAAAAAATGCGACAGGAGAAAAGATCTCTGGCGCGTATTCGGACCCTGGTTCGTGAGCGAGAGATTCAAGCCAGCAAGTAATGGCGACTGAGAGATTCGAGTAACAAATGTTTAGAAGGAAAAAGAAAGAAGAGGCTGTCGAGCCAACGCCCGAGCCGCAAGCGCCCGTCGAAGAGCCGGGTTCAACTCCGGTAGAAGAAGCTGCGGCCAGTGCGCCGACCATTGCAGAGGATTCCGCGGCCGAAGCTGCCCCTGCTGCCGAATCGGTTTCTTTGACGGCACCCGCGGAAGCAACCAGTGTTGTCTCGTCACCGACTGCGAAGGGCCGCGGCCATCGGGTGCAGAAGGTGGGCACTGTGTCTTCCGACAAGATGCAGAAGACGGTTGTGGTGCGCGTCGATCGCCTGGTGCTTCATCCTAAGTATAGACGTTACGTGCGGCGCACATCGAGGTTCATGGCCCACGACGATCTGGGCGCTACCACGGGCGACCGCGTGCGCATCGTTGAAACGCGACCGCTGTCGGCAAGGAAGCGCTGGCGCGTGGTGGAGATTGTGCAGAAGGCGGCGAAATGAATTTCGGAATGCGGAATGCGGATTTGAACACAAACGAATTCAGAGCGCGCAATAGGTTGGTGAAATGATTCAAATGCAGACCTCTCTGGAGGTTGCTGACAATTCGGGAGCGCGACGGGTCGAGATGATAATGGGTATCGGCGGCTCGACGGGCGCAATTGCCAGCCTGGGTGATCGCATCAAGGTCACCGTGAAAGAGGCGACGCCCGACGGCGCGGTCAAAAAGGGCACGGTGCAGGATGCGGTAATCGTGCGCACGCGCAAAGAAGTGCGGCGGAAAGACGGCACCTATATCCGATTCGATCAAAACGCGGCGGTGCTGATCAAAGAAGACGGGACCCCCATCGGCACGCGTGTTTTTGGTCCAGTCGCGCGCGAATTGCGCGACAAAAATTTCATGAAGATCGTTTCGCTGGCGCCAGAGGTCATTTGAAGTAGCGAAGTTCACAAGCTTACTTCATTAGAGGTGAAAGAGTTGCAGGGAAGAAAACGAGCCAAGATTAGGAAGAACGATCAAGTCGTCGTCATCGCCGGCCGCGACAAGGGCAAGCGTGGACGCGTGCTGGGGGTCGCTCCTGGACGTGGAAAAGTGAAGGTCGAAGGCGCCGGCGTAATCAAACGACACCAGAAACCTGCCGGCAATCGCGGCGGTGGAATTATCGACAAGGAAGCCTGGATCGACATTTCGAATGTGCAGATGATCGATCCACAGTCGGGCAAGGCTACGCGAGTGCGTTATCAGATTGAAGGTGACGGAACCAAGTCTCGCGTGGCGGCCGCAAGCGGACATACTTTGGAGAAGTAGATCATAGGCCGTATAGGTCGTATAAGTCTTATATTCTTTTGAAATGAAAGCAAGACTAAAAGAACGTTATCAGAAAGAGGTTGCGCCGGCGATCGCCAAGGAGTTTGCGATTAAGAACCCCATGGCCGTGCCGCGCCTCGAGAAGATTGTAATCAATATGGGCATGGGCGAGGCCGTCGCCAACGCGAAAGTTTTGGATACAGCCACGGAAGAGCTGAAGGCGATTGCGGGACAGAAGCCCGTGATTACCCGAGCGAAGAAATCGATCGCCAGTTTCAAGTTGCGCCAGGGCATGCCGATAGGCGTCATGGTAACGCTGCGCGGCGAACAGATGTATGAGTTTCTCGACCGCTTGGTATCGGTTGCGCTGCCGCGGGTAAGAGATTTTCGCGGCGTGTCGCCTAAGGCGTTCGACGGCCGCGGCAACTACACCATCGGGATTCGCGAACAGTTAATTTTTCCCGAGATTGATTTCAACAAAGTCGACAAGCTGCGCGGGATGAATATTTCTATTGTGACTACGGCGCGCGACGACGACCAGGCGCGCGCTCTGCTGAAAGGGTTAGGGATGCCGTTTAGGCAGTGAGGAAGAATTTTAGATTTTAGATTTGCGATTTTTGATTACTGGTTTGCGACTCGAGTCGTTGGACAAAGCGTGGTCCGATCTACAAATCAAAAATCTGAGATCCAAAATCGAAAATGTGATGGTATGGCAAAAAAATCATTGATCGCGAAAGCGAATCGCAAGCCGAAATTTTCATCACGCGCCTACACTCGTTGCCGCCGCTGTGGCCGTCCGCGCGGCTATCTGCGCAAGTTTAATCTGTGCCGGATCTGCTTTCGCGAGTTGGCGCTGGCGGGACAAATTCCCGGGGTGGTGAAATCGAGTTGGTGAGGAGATTTGCGATTTTAGATTTTAGATTTGCGATCGGAAACGCGTTCACCGCGCTTCATAAATCGCAAATCGGCAATCAAAAATCTGAAATCGCTTTACGGAGTAAAGCATGACTGATCCTATTGCCGATATGTTGGCGCGAATCCGCAACGCGGTTGCGGCCAAGCACTCGCGCGTCGATATTCCGGCGTCGAAATTGAAGCTTGAAATCGCGCGCATTCTCAAAGAGGAAGGCTACATAAATAACTTCGTCGTCAAGGGCGAGGGCGTGAAGAAAATCGTTCGCATCTTTCTGCGTTATGACTCGCGCGGCACTTCCTCGATTACGCACTTGCAGCGGGTGTCGCGGCCCGGCCGGCGGGTGTATGTCGGCTCGCATCAGATTCCGCGGGTGCTGGGCGGATATGGCGTCAATATCGTTTCGACTTCGCGCGGTTTGATGAGTGGCAAGACCGCGCGACGGGAAAATGTCGGCGGAGAATTGCTGGCGGAAGTTTACTAGCATTGCCAATTGCCGATTTTCGATTGGCGTTCCCAGGAGAGGTTCGAATCGCTTTTCAAATCGGCAATAGGCAATCATAAATCGAAAATGAATTATGTCTCGTATTGGTAAAAAACCGATCAAGATTCCCAAGGGCGTCACGATTGCGGTTCATGATCGCGAACTGGAAGTGAAGGGCGCGAAAGGAGTGCTCAAGACTCCAATTCCCGAGGGGATTTCTTTCAAAGTTGAAGGCGAAGATTTGACTGCTGAGCGATCTTCGCAAGAGCAGGCCGCACTGCACGGTCTGGCGCGAGCGTTGGCCAACAACGCGATACAAGGCGTGACCGAAGGCTTTTCGAAGCAGATGGATGTCGTCGGTGTAGGTTACAAAGCCGACGTGCAGGGACGTAAGGTGGTTTTCGCCCTTGGTTACTCGCATCCGATTGAGTTTCAGTTGCCTGAAGGCATCGAAGCCAAAGCGGAGCGCCTGACGACCAAAGGAAATATCCAGCAGTATCAGACGACTTTGACGGTTTCCGGCGTCGACAAACAGAAGCTTGGCCAAGTGTGCGCTGAAATGCACAAGTTGCGGAAGCCCGACGCCTACAAAGGCAAGGGCGTGCGTTATGCCAATGTGCAGTTGAAGCTGAAACCGGGGAAGACTGGGAAATAAGATTTTTGATTTGCGATTTCAGAGTTTAGATTTGTCAGTGGTTTGTTGGACAGTAGTCGGTGGATTAAGTCACCCGATTGCTCCTGACAAGAATGATAATCACAAATCCAAAATCAAAAATCTGAAATTTTAGAAATGGCGAACAGAAACAGAGCAGAGGTGCGGAGCGCGGTTCATCGGCGCATTCGGCGGAGGGTTCGCGGCACGACCGAGCGGCCACGGTTGGCAGTGTATCGCAGCTTGAATCACATCTACGCGCAAATCGTCGATGATGAAAAGGCCCAGACGCTGGCAGCAGCATCGACGACCGAGAAAGAGTTGCGGAGCTCGAGCGGTGGCAACGTCGAAGCCGCCAAACGCGTGGGCAAAGCGATTGCCGAGCGAGCACTGGCAGCCGGTATCAATCGCGTGGTTTTCGATCGCGGCGGGTATCTCTATCACGGTCGCGTCAAGGCTTTGACTGATGCTGCGCGCGCGTCCGGACTTAACAAAGACGAAGTCGTGGAGGCGGAAGCAGCCGGAGAGAAAGAGGCCGTTGCGAAAGAAAGCGAACCTGTCGAAGCCGCCGCCAAGCCAAAGCGCGGGAAAGGAAAGGCTGCCAAAGAAGCTAGCGCTAAAGAAAAAAGTAAATGAGACAACCCAAACAGAGAATAACTGCGCAGGGACTCGATCTGAAGGATCAGGTCATTTCGATCAATCGCGTCACCAAGGTCGTGAAAGGCGGAAAGAACTTGTCGTTCGCGGCGCTGGTCGTCGTGGGCGATGAATCGGGCCATGTCGGCTTTGGCACGGGCAAGGCGCGCGAGGTTCCGTTGGCAATCAAGAAGGGCGTGGAAGCGGCGAAGAAGAACCTGATTCGCGTGCCGCTGATTGAAAACACTTTGCCGCATCAATTGATCGGAAGGTTCGGGGCCGGTCGTGTCCTGATGAAACCGGCGTCGGCCGGAACCGGTGTGATTGCCGGTGGCGCCGTGCGCGCGGTGATGCAAGCCGCAGGGGTCCACGATGTCCGCACCAAAGTTTTGGGATCGACGAATCCGCACAACGTCGTGCGCGCCACGTTCGATGGCTTGCTCAAAATGAAAGATCCTTTTGAAGTCGCGCGCTTGCGTGGAAAACAGGTTGAGGAACTTTAGTAGTATGGCTGCGAAGAAAAAGACTGCCGGCGCGGCGAAGATTCGAATCCAGTATTACCGCAGCACGATTGCGTGTCCGACTAATCAGAAAGAGGTCGTCCGCAGTTTGGGCTTGCGCAAGCTGAATCAAATTGTCGAGCGTCCTGACACGCCGTCCATGCGTGGTGCGGTTGCTAAGGTGCCCCATCTGTTGAGGATAATTGAATAGAAAAAGATCATTTTCCATTTATCATTTGACATTTTTCATTTGCCACTTCCGAGCCGGCATGCGCGCTCCAAACCTCAATCGAATGACCAATGAAAAATGTCAAATGACAAATGGAAAATGAATTAAGTCTTAGGGAGTATTGATGTCACTCAGCTTGAATAATCTCCATCCCGCGAAAGGTTCGACGCATAAGAAGAAACGCGTCGGACGCGGGCCTGGGACCGGACTCGGAAAGACCTCTGGCCGCGGTGAGAAGGGACAGAAGTCTCGTTCGGGTTATTCGTCCAAGACTGGTTTCGAGGGTGGCCAAATGCCGCTGCATCGGCGTCTCCCAAAGCGCGGCTTTACCAACATTTTCAAGAAACACTGGATCGAAATCAGTCTGGAATCGCTGGACAGAAGCTTCAGCGAGAATGACGAGGTGAATCCGCAACTCCTGCACGATCGAGGCCTGATCAAAAAAGCCAAGCACGATATCGTGGTGCTCGGAAATGGCGAAGTCTCGAAGGCGCTGAAGGTTTCGGCGCACCGTTTCACGAAGAGCGCGCGCGCGAAGATTGAGAAGGCCGGTGGGGCAGTGACCGTAATCGAATAAGTAGGCTGTGCTTTGTACTTTGATAGTTGTGCTTTGATGTGTAGCGCGGACTGTTGGTGATGCCAAGGTACAAAGAATTCCAAAGCACTAATAGTTATGGAAAAATTCCTAGCGGCCGTACGCAACATGTTTCAGGTGCCGGATCTGCGGCGGCGGATCCTTTTCACTTTGGGCATCTTGGCTATTTATCGCCTGGGGGCGCATGTTTCCGCGCCCGGAATCAATACGGAGCGACTCAAGCAAGTCTGGGGGAATGTTAGCGGCACTCTGCTGGGAGTTCTGGATCTATTCTCGGGTGGAAACTTTCGGGTAATTTCGGTCTTTGCGCTGGGCGTCACGCCTTACATCACCTCATCGATCATCCTGCAATTGATGACCGTGGTCTCGCCGCAGTTAAAGAAGCTGCAGGAAGAAGGCGAGATGGGCCGGCAGAAGATCAATCAGTGGACGCGATATCTGACTGTTGGCCTCGCCTGTTTGCAGACTTCGTTTGTGGCGCATTGGCTGCAAGTCAACCAGGTTGGCCCTCGCTTTGGTGAGCCGGGAGGGTTGGGCTTCTTCCTAACAACCGTTTTGACTTTGACGACCGGCACGATTTTCGTGATGTGGCTTGGCGAGCAAATCACGGAGCGGGGCGTGGGCAATGGAATTTCGCTGCTGATCTTTGCCGGCATCGTGATCGGGCTGCCGCGCGGAGTGACCCAGGTGATGGATCGCGTTGCCAAGCGTGACGTGCTCACGACTCTGGGAGTGGTCGCGATGGTTCTGGCGCTGGTAGCGATAATCGCTTTCATCGTTTTTGTCGAAGCAGCACGGCGCAAGATTCCAGTGAGCTACGCTAAGCGACACGTGGGCCGGCAACTTGTGGGCGGCCAGCAGACGACGATGCCGCTGAAGCTTAATATGGGCGGTGTCATTCCCGTCATCTTCGCCTCGTCCGTTTTGTCGATGCCGCAGAGCTTGTTCTCGGCGTTTCCGCCACCAAACCCGAATAATTGGTACGGCAAGGCATTTACTTTCTTTTCGGGGGTGTTCCATGCCGGTGATCCTTACTACGAGCTGATCTTTCTATCTCTGATTATCTTCTTCACGTTCTTTTATGTCTCGATCGTTTTCAACGTCGAAGAAGTGTCGGACAATTTGCGCAAGCATGGCGGGTTCATGCCAGGGATTCGCCCGGGCCGCGCCACGGCCGAATATCTGAACACGATTCTCACGAGACTCACGACTGTGGGCGCGATTTACCTGGCGATGGTGGCTTTCTTCCCACAGTTCATGTTGAGCGGCTTCAAGGTGGCGCAGTTGCCGCTCATCGGGACCTGGCTGGATGCGTTTGTGAGCACCACACCCGGCTTGTCTTGGATTCCGACCGGCATGGGCTATAACTTTTATTTTGGCGGCACCAGCCTATTGATTCTGGTGGGCGTGGCAATGGATACCGTGTCCCAGATCGAAGCGCAATTGGTGATGCGTAATTACGAAGGGTTCCTCGGTAGCGGTGGAAGGTTGCGCGGACGGCGAGCTTAACGAGTTTCAGATCTAACATGTGAGATCTGAAACTTGAAATCACCAAACCATGTCCAAGATCATCGTTCTGATGGGCGCGCCGGGTGCCGGCAAGGGCACGCAGGCGCGCTTGCTGCAAGAGCGGCTGCATTTGCCGCAGATTTCCACGGGCGACATTTTGCGCGCGCGAGCGCAGCAGAACGATGCGCTGGCAAGGGAAATTCAAGAAGTGCAAGTCGCCGGCAAGCTGGCATCCGACGATCTTGTGGGCCGCGTGGTGCGGGAACGAACCAGCCAGCAAGATTGCCGGAATGGTTACGTGCTCGACGGGTTTCCCCGCACTATTGCGCAGGCGGAGATGCTCGAGGATTTGGCTGCCACGCAAAACGAAATGCTGCGCGCGGTCTTTATTGACGTTCCCTTCGAGATTTTGGAAAAGCGGATAACCGGCCGTCTCAGTTGTCCGATCTGCGGAGAGATTTACAATATTTATTTCAAACCCCCAAAATTGAACAATAGCTGCGACCGACATCCCGACGCGCAGTTGATTCAGCGCGGAGATGACACGCCGGAGAAGATTCGAGTCAGATTGGAAACTTATAATCGGGAGACTGAGCCGCTGCTTGATTACTATCAACGCACGGGACGTTTGGATCGAGTCGATGGGGCGCGTTCGCCGGAAGAAATCTACCGCGATGTCGAGCAGATTGTGAATGCCAGTTAATGATTATTGGTAAATCGCAAAGAGAGATCGAAAAAATGCGGGCGGCGGGCCAGCTCGTGGGACAAGTATTGCTCGAGCTTCGCAATATGGTCGAAGCGGGCATGACGACGCTTGAAGTCAACGATGCGGCGGATCAGATGATTCGCGACGCGGGCGCCTACCCGACCTTTAAAGGGTATAACGGATTTCCTTTTTCAATTTGCGCGTCGGTCAACGAACAAGTGGTACACGGCTTCCCTTCGATCTATGAGTTACAGGAAGGCGACATCTTCTCGATTGACGTGGGAGTCACATTAGACGGGTTCGTTGGCGACACTGCGACTACGATCCCCGTCGGGACAGTGAGCGAAGAACGATTAAAACTGATTCGCGTCGCCGAAGAATGCCTGGAACGGGCGATCACACGATGCCTGGTCGGCAACCATGTAGGTGACATAGGTTGGGCCGTCCAGTCATACGCTGAAGCGCACGGATATTCCGTAGTGCGCGAATATGTCGGTCACGGCATAGGCCGCCGCATGCACGAGGATCCGCAGATTCCAAATTACGGTAAGCCGGGTAAAGGGCCGAAAATCAAGAAGGGTTATGTCTTTGCTATAGAACCGATGCTAAACCTCGGGTCGCAGCACACGAAAACCTTGAAAGATGGCTGGACGGTTGTCACCGTGGATGGTCAACCGAGCGCTCACGTCGAGCACACGGTCGCGGTTACCGAAGGTGGCCCGGAGATCCTGACGCTAATCGAAAGGGGTGCGCCGCTGGTAACCGAAATGGCGGCCGGCGTGTAACGAACTGTGCTCGGCTTGGCAATTGCATAAGTCGCGTGTTATTATCCGAAGTTTGCCAGTAAAGGGTAATCACGCTCTGTGGCTGTATGGCGAAGGAAGAGGCGATCGAGGTCATGGCCAAAGTCCTCGAAACACTGCCCAATGCAATGTTTCGAGTCGAGCTTGAGGAGAGCAAGCATCAGGTGCTCGCGCATATCTCCGGGAAAATGCGCAAGCACTTCATCAGAATTCTTCCCGGCGATCGAGTTTTGGTTGAGTTATCTCCCTACGATTTGAATCGCGGGCGCATAACTTACCGTTATAAATAGAATTGGGTTCGAAATGAAAGTACGTGCTTCCGTCAGAAAGATTTGTGACAAGTGCAAGGTGATTCACCGCAAGGGTGTGGTGCGAGTGATCTGCACTAATCCAAAGCATAAGCAACGGCAGAAATAAGTTAGGCGTAGTTGTCGAGGGATACAGAATAATGGCTCGTGTTGCAGGTGTGGATCTTCCGCCCAATAAGAGGGCTGAGATCGGTCTGACATATATTTATGGCATCGGTAGATCGCGGGCGGCTTCAATTCTGGGCCAGGCCCAGGTGAGTGTCGATTCGCGGATCAGAGATCTCAGCGAAGAGGAGCTCGGCCGTATACGCGCGGTGATCGAGGAGCAAGGTGAAATCGAAGGCGATCTCCGCAAGCGTATCCAGATGGACATCAAGCGTTTGATGGACATTGGCGCGTATCGCGGCTTGCGACATCGGCGCGGATTGCCCGTCCGGGGCCAGCGAACACACACCAACGCGCGCACGCGCAAGGGACCGCGACGCGCGACCATCGCGAAGAAGAAGGCGCCGGGTAAGAAATGATCTTGAATCTCAAATTTGAGATCTGAGATTTCAAAAATTAATCATGGCTAAAGCAACAGCGTCCGGAAAGAAGAAGGTCTTTCGCAAGAAAGAAAAGAAGAACATTCCCATCGGGATTGTTTACATTGCGGCCTCGTTTAATAACACGCTGATTTCGATCACGGATTTGGAAGGAAATCTAATCGCGCAATCATCCTCGGGCGCGCGTGGTTTTCGCGGCTCGCGCAAAGGTACCCCGTTCGCCGCGCAGCAGGCCGCTTACGAGGCGGCGCGCAAGGCGGTGGAAGCCGGGATGCAGCAATGCGAGGTGCGTGTGAAAGGTCCTGGCGGTGGTCGCGAGTCGGCCATTCGCGCGATCAATAATGCCGGCATTCGCGTGGGCGCGATCCGTGATGCGACACCAATTCCGCACAATGGGTGCCGGCCGCCGAAACGGCGCAGAGTGTAATCACTGCCGATTTGCAATTGCCAATTTTCGATTTTGCTTAAGGGCACGTTGATAATCGGCAATTGGAAATCGGCAATCGGAAATTGACAATGTATTGACCTAAAGGACGAAGGGCTCCGAGTTTGGATTTCAGATTTCAAATCTAAGAATTTCAAATTTGAAACTCTAAGGTAACGCGGCCTGTAAACTTTTCCGTCTGGTAGTTTTAGACTGGAGGCAGAAACGATTGGCTAGGTATAGAGACGCGGTGTGCCGTTTGTGCCGCCGCGAAGGTGCAAAACTTTTCCTCAAGGGAGACCGTTGCTACAAACCTTCCTGTCCGATTGAGAAGCGCGGCACTCAGCCGCCGGGACAGCACGGCAATTCGATGCGTCGCGGAAAGGCGCTCGCCGGTTATGGCCTGCAGCTTCGCCAAAAGCAGAAGGTCAAACGAATTTACTTTATTCTCGAGGGACAGTTCCGAAATTACTTCGAAAAGGCCGCGCGCCAAAAGGGGATCACGGGCGAAAACCTTTTGTTCCTGCTCGAGCGACGGTTGGACAATGTTGTCTATCGGGCGGGCTTTTCGACTTCTCGTCGCCAGGCGCGACAGCTTGTCAATCACGGACATATGCTGGTTAACGAACGCAAAGTTGATATTCCTTCGTATCAAGTAAGACCCCAGGATGTAATCACCGTGAAGGAAGGGAGTCGTAAGAACCCCCATGTAGAAGGCGCGTGGCAAACTGCTGCCGGTCGCGGGCGGCCATCATGGATCTCGGCGGCCGGAGCGGAAATGAGCGCTGTGATTACGGGACTGCCGACTCGCGAAGACATTGACCGCTCGATTAACGAGCAATTAATTGTAGAGCTTTATAGCAAGTAATTTGGGCGCGGCCGAGCGCGCGACCATCGATTTCGCGCGCCGGGGCCGCGCAACTTTTCCCCGAATTTTCTAACGGTACGTTTATGGATCAAAATAATCTCTGGACCGGATTTCAAATGCCGCGTCGTTTGGCGGCTGACACGGAAACTTTGACTGAGCGTTACGGACGCTTCTCGGCCCAGCCATTTGAGCGGGGCTTCGGGACGACCGTGGGAAATTCACTGCGCCGAGCATTGCTTTCTTCGATCGAAGGCGCAGCCGTTACCGCGGTCAAGATCGAAGGTGTCGAGCATGAGTTTTCGTCAATCCGAGGCGTGGTAGAAGATGCGGCCGACGTAATACTGAATTTGAAACAGGTGCCGTTCATGCTCCACGGCAACGAGCCGAAGACTCTGCGAATCTCCAAGAATGGGCCGAGTGAAGTCACGGCCGGCGACATCGAGGGAGATGCTGACGTGGAAGTGCTCGATCCCGGATTGCACATCGCGACCCTGAGCGCTGACGGTTCGCTAAACATTGAAATGCGGCTGAAGCGTGGCCGCGGCTACGTGTCCGCTGATCGCAACTTTGACGAAGATCTCTCGCTGGGTTATATACCCATCGATTCCGTTCATACGCCGGTTAAGAAGGTGAATTATACCGTCGATGCGGCGCGCCTGGGACAAAACACCGAATACGATAAGTTGAGCATCGAGGTCTGGACTGATGGCTCAGTCAAACCTGACGACGCGATCGGTCTGGCCGCGAAACTGATCAAGGATCACATGGCGATCTTCATCAATTTCGAGGAAGACACCGAGGATTACAGCTATCAGCAACAGGAACGCCCACCTTTGCCGCGTAACGACCAACTGGATCGCTCGGTTGATGAATTGGAGCTTTCCGTGCGTTCTTACAACTGTCTGAAGAATGCCGGAATCAAGAGCATTCGCGATCTAGTGCAGCGCTCTGAGCGCGAGATGTTAGCCACCAAGAACTTTGGCAAGAAGTCTTTGGGTGAAATCCGCGAGATCTTACAGGGCATGGGCCTCGACTTCGGAATGCAGTTTGACGAGCAGGGCAATCCAATACCGGGTACCGGCGAAGGCAAGGTAGACCTGGGCGAAGACGATGAGGATGAGTTTGAAGCCGCCTCTCAGTAATACGAAACGATCATGCGTCATCTAAAAGCTCATCGGAAGTTGGGCCGGACCACGGAACATCGCATCTCGATGTTGCGCAACCTGGCGACTTCTCTGATTAATTCGCGCGACGAGCGCATTGTCACCACACTGCCAAAGGCGAAGGAATTGCGCCCGTTCGTCGAGCGTGCGATTACTCTATCGCGGCACGCCGCAAGCTTGGGCGACGGTGAGTCGGAAGCTCGCGCTCTACATCTGAGACGCCAGGCCGCGGCGTTCTTTCATGCGGGAAATTTTCGCAGAGCAGTTGCGACTCGTCGAGGTCAGACATTGCCAGCGCGAACCGCAGGAGTTGCGGCCGTGCGCCGGCTGTTCGACGAATTAGGCGAACGATTCAAAGATCGTCCCGGCGGGTATACGCGGATAATCAAAATGGGAAGACGCGCCGGGGATGGCGCGGAACTAGCGATTATCGAACTCGTCGATAACCCACGAGAAATAGAAGCGCAGGAAGCAACGCGCAAGCGGGCCAAAGGATCGACGAAGAAGAAAGCGGCCGAAGCCAAAACGACAGAGGCTGCCGCAGAAAAGAAAGAAGAGAGCGGCAGCGAGGCATAACCGAGGTCTGACAGACGAGCCCTGGTCGGCTACTGGCGCCGGCATCGGGGCTTTTGCTTTAACTGGCGCAAAAACTAACCCGGCGCTGCCAGTTGTGGCCCGGGATCGCGCATCACCGGCAAAAGATGTCAATCGGCGTCAAGAGAGCTATGAGCGATCAAGATAATCAGCGGGCTAATGCTGAAGCGTCACCGGCGGCGCCGAGCGTGGATCGCGGCCGCCGCGATCGTGGTCGCCACCGCCATCGTAATCCGCCGCGGCATCTGGAAGCTTCGATTAACATGAGTGAGCTGCGAGAACTCATCGGGCTCATCACTGAAAACGAGTTAACAAGTTTCGAACTTGAACGCGAGGGATTTCGGGTCAAGATTGCCCGCGGCAGGCAGGCCGAAGAAGCCTCGGTTCTTACGCCGTCTACACCCAGCGTGACCGAGAGCCCCGTCGTTGGAGCACTGACTGGCTCCGTCCAAACTGCTCATGCCACGGCGCCGACTCACCCGGGTGCTTTGGCAGAAGAGGCGGCTTCTGAAGATCAGGATCTGCATATCATTACTTCACCCATCGTCGGCACTTTCTTTCGCGCCGCATCCCCTACAGCGGAGAGCTTCGTTCGCATCGGCAGCCAGGTCGAATCCGACACCGTCGTATGCATTATCGAAGCCATGAAATTGATGAACGAGATTCAGGCTGAGACCAGCGGCGAGATCGTGAAGATCTACGTGGAAAATGGTCAAGCCGTTGAATACGGCCAACCCCTCTTTGGAATCAAATCAAGTTAACGGTGAGCAGTGAGCAGTGAGCGGTAACTTGCGAGGTCTTGCGACAACTTGCCCACTGCTCACCGCTTACTGCTTATGGTTATGAAC
>QHXE01000119.1 GCA_003222835.1 Acidobacteriota bacterium
GAGCCCATCTTTTTTCAACTCGGCGAGTAGCTTTTCGTGAGGGATCGTAGGCTCTTCACGGCGTTCGGCCACCGCTGCTAGATCTTCAATATCTTCCATCAACTCCCGGAAGTCATCAATCGGCATAATAACTTCCATCTTGTCACCGGCCTTGTTGGTTACATACCTAATTTCAAGCTGCTTCACATCCAGCATAAGTTTCGCTCCGGGAATGAAAATCGACCTATAAGTACTTATAGCGCAGACTGGCTGGATTTCCTACCGACGCTACTCAAACTCAGAATCCGCTCAACGTACTTCGCAATCACGTCCGCCTCCAGGTTCACTTCATCACCCGGGTTCAGTTGCGAGAAGTTCGTCACTTCCCACGTCTTGGGAATGACCGCAATCTCGAAATAATCATCAGTTAATCCGGCAATCGTCAGACTGATGCCTTCGACTGCGACTGACCCTTTGGAAACCAAATATCGCGCCATCTCTTCCGGGTAAGCGACGCGCACCGTCCACGATTCATCGTGATCTTCAACGCCCAGGAACGTGCCGCGTGCGTCGACGTGACCTTGCACGATGTGGCCGCCCAGCCGCGTTGTGGGCGTGACGGCGCGTTCGAGATTTACCGCCGAACCAGGCTTGAGATTTCCCAGAGTCGAGCGCAACAAAGTCTCTTTCGAAACATCCGCGGCAAATGAATCCGGCTTCACATCAAGCGCTGTGAGACAAACGCCGTTGACGGCAATCGAATCGCCATTGCTTGAGCCTTCCGTCACGGTGCGCGCTTCGATCACGATGCGCGCATCTACGCCACGCTTTTCGACTTCGCGCACCTGCCCGAGTTCTTCGATGATTCCGGTGAACATTAAACAAATTCGAATTGCGGATTGCGGATTTGTCAATGCAACGAACGCAACAACCACACGATCAAGAAAATCAGGAGACCGATAATGGGAATTGCGAGTGAAAAGATCATTATCCAGATCGCTTCATTCTTAAAATTAAATCTAAGCAGCCTCATTTTCTACCCTTTTTCTCGTACGGTCTTGATCATTCTCTCAAACACTTTCTCAATTGGTTGGCCGCTCGAATCGATCACGATCGCATCCTCAGCAACGACCATAGGCGAATCGGCGCGTGTAGTGTCGCGCCGGTCGCGCTCGAGGATGTCGGCGAAAGTCTGTTCGTACGTCGCATTCGAATTATGTTCACGCTCTTCGGCCAGGCGTCGTTCCGCTCTTTCTTCGGGCGCAGCGTCCAGGAAGAATTTGATATCAGCATCTGGAAATACAACCGTGCCGATGTCACGGCCATTCAACACCGCACCGCGCTGGCCCAACTCGCGTTGCCGTTGCACCATCGCGCGGCGCACGGCGGGAATGGTCGAGATCATAGATGACATTTGCGTCACGTCTTCATCGCGAATGCGATCAGTCACATCGTCGCCCTCAAGCGTCACTCGAAGCGAATCAGGATCGCCGGCGAGGTCGATATCGATTCGCGACGCCAGCGAGCCGACCGCGACGTCATCCGACTCGTTGATTGTCGATTCAATCACAGCCAGCGCCACGGCGCGATACATCGATCCAGTGTCGATGTAGAGCAATCCCAATTCGCGCGCGAGCATGCGTCCTAACGTAGATTTGCCCGCCCCCGAAGGTCCATCGATAGCGATGATTAAGGGTTGTGACATGCGCCGAACTATCGACGAGAATATTAGCGCTGTTCATGAGTGTTTGGTCAAGGAAAGTTACCGCAACCGCGAGCGGTAGCGACCGGCCCGAACTCGACAGGGAGAGTTAAGTTACATGATCCGGTCGCTACCGCCGCGGTGCCAACGAATCGACAAGCTGAAGCTTATCGGACAAAAAAGCAATCACCCGAAGCCCTTCACTTCGGGTGATTGCCGTCTCAGCTTGCAGCGGAGTTCTCCTGTTAGAGTCTACTGCTTGCCGATCTCCGTGTGAGATTTCAAGATTGACGTTCTCAGCGTGCTCTCAGCGCGACGGTCTCGGTTTTCGACTGAAGCCCGGCGAGTTCACTCTCCGCAGCGCGCTCAGCCTTCGACTTAGGAGCTTGCATGCCGGTGTTATCGCCATCGATCCAGGCCTGCGCAAAGAAGTACTTATTGCCGTAGCGATGGAAGGTTAGCTTCGCGGTCTCTTGCGCTTTGCCGATGACGGAATCAACTTGGATCATCGCGCTGGCGTTGCCATCTCTGCTGCTGAGCAGTAACACGCCACAGTCAGAATCCGGATTGACTTGGCGAACCGAGTATTCGCCGGCCGGCAGGGTCTTGTTGCCGACGTTGAACTGAAACGGAATGTTGGCAATCAACTGCGTGCGACCACTGGTTTGCGCCTGGGCCGCCACGGCCATCGAACCAACCAGAACTAACAACGCGATCATTGTGTAAGCTTGCTTTTTCATCTTCGTACTCTCCTTCTTATTTTGCGCCCTTCCTTACGGTCGGGCTCTGACACTTGGCGGCGGTTGAAGCGACCGGAGGCCTTGGAATTGTGGCGTCTGTTGACTGACTGCTTCACCACGTCTTGCCTTACACTTGATAACGCGCAGATTCGGTGGGAAATCCCTCACGGTCGCGAAAAATTCTATTGTAGAATCTCACCGCAATAATTTCGCCGTACTGACTACGAAAAGGGTCGAACGTTTAGGGGCGGCTACCGTCCGCCATTTTTTCGCGAACAGGCCATATTGTGCGGGCAGTAGCCCGCCTCTAAACGAATCCGGGTTTGGCGGAGGATCCGCATGCAGCCTCCTGAAAGCGTCACGCAGTTATTGGTAGATTGGAGCGAGGGCGACCAGAGGGCGCTGGAGAAGTTGATGCCCATGGTCTATAACGAGCTGCGCCGCCTGGCTCGTAATTACCTGCGTCGAGAACGGCAAGGACACACTCTGCAACCGACGGCACTTGTTAACGAAGCTTACCTGAAGCTCATCGATCAAAAAAACGCCAAATGGCAAAACCGTGCGCAGTTCTACGGCGTCGCGGCGCAACTGATGCGGCGAATTTTGGTGGACTATGCGCGACAACATCAGGCCGCAAAACGAGGCGGTTCAGATCAACAAAGACTTTCTATCACCAGCGCTGGAGACCTGGGCGCAGAGCAGTTCGCCAGCAAACCCGCGATCGACTTGCTCGCGCTGCACGAAGCGCTGGAAGAATTGGCTATCATCGATCCTCAGCAAGGTCGTATCGTTGAGCTAAAGTTTTTTGGCGGTCTCTCCATTGAAGAGACTGCAGAAGTCTTAGGGATCGGCCATGCCACCGTCGAGCGTGATTGGAAGATGGCGCGCGCGTGGTTGCGGCGGAAACTGGAATAGATTGTTATTTCTTCACGTGAGGGACTTCGTTTCGATTGTCCGCGTGAATGTATGGAACTTATCAAAGATAGGCAAGCTCTCTATGGCCGAAGTAAACCACTGGCAACGAGTTAAGAATCTCTTTAATGCCGCAGTTGACCTGCCGATGGCGGAACGAGAGACCTTTCTCTCAGATGCGTGCGCCGAAGACTACGACCTGCGAAGTGAAGTGGAATCGCTGATTGCTTCTCACGAAAAAGATGGCAGTTTCATAGACTCGCCGGCGTACGAAGCCGCCGCCGAATTGATCATGGACGACAAAGCGGAACTTAAACCCGGCCAGAAAATAGGGTCTTACGAAATAGTCTCCTTTATCACCCGCGGTGGCATGGGCGAAGTTTATCTGGCGCAGGATCGCAGGTTGAGCCGCAAGGTCGCATTGAAGGTTTTGCCAGTGTCCTTCACGAAGGACGACGATCGTTTGCGTCGCTTTGAGCAAGAGGCCCGCGCCGCATCGGCGCTAAATCACCCGAATATCATCACGATTTACGAAATTTTGAAAGCCAGCTCAACTCACGTAATCGCGACGGAGTTCGTCGAAGGCGAAACTCTTCGGCGGCGGCTATCGCACACTACTTTGAGTCTCAACCAGTCTCTGCAGATCGCGATTCAAATTGCCGACGCTCTGGCAGCCGCTCATGCGGCGGGAATCATTCATCGCGATATTAAACCCGAGAACATCATGCTGCGGCCGGATGGCTATGTGAAAGTTCTCGATTTTGGGTTGGCAAAATTGGCTGAACAAACGCCTTCGGTCGTTGCGGCTGAGGCGCCAACTAGACAAGTGCGAACGGGGTCGGGCATGGTGCTTGGCACCGCCGGTTATATGTCGCCCGAGCAAGCGCGGGGGAAAATCGTCGATGGCCGCTCGGATATTTTCAGTTTGGGCGCGGTCATCTATGAAATGACGACTGGGCGCAAGCCCTTTGATGGCGAAACTCCGAGCGACATACTCGCGGCCATCTTGAAAACAGATCCGCCACCCATTTCTCACTTCGCTCCGGACACTCCGGCAGAGTTAACTCGTATTGTTGCCAAGACTCTGCGCAAAGATCGCGAAGAGCGTTACCAGGTCGTCAAAGATCTGCTGCTCGATCTGAAGAGCCTCGCGCAGGACTTGGAATTCCAACAACGGCTCAAGCAAGCGTCAGCCCCCGCAGCAGTGGCCAAACCTACAGGCAGCGAAGAAAAACTATTCCGCTCAACCGATGCCGTGCGCACCGGAGAGATGGCCGGCAGCCCAACTACGGTCAGCAAGTCCGCGTTGAGTTCGATCGTCAAGGCCAGGCGTTGGCCCACTTTCGTTCTCGTCGCGCTGGTCTTGATTGGCGGATCCTTCGGCCTCTACAAGTTGCTCATAAAGAAATCGGGAACGAATGTCGGCGCACCACCGCCGGTTGCCGGCAACATTGCGCGCATAACGGCTTGGTCGGGTCTCGACACTCAGCCCACCCTTTCGCCCGACGGAAATTCTGTCGCTTACAGTTCGAATCACAATGGAAGTTTTGAGATTTACATCAAGCAACTCACGCCAGGCGGTCGGGAAATCCAGTTAACTTCGGACGGGCAGGAAAATTTCCAGCCGGCCTGGTCGCCAGATGGACAGCGCCTCGTTTACTACTCGAAAAAGCGCGGTGGTATCTGGTTGGTGCCGACTTTGGGCGGCGCGGCGAGACAGTTAATGGAGTTTGGCTCTGGCGCAAAATGGTCTCACGACGGGGCGCAGATAGCATTTCAATCAGATTCAAATCCGGATTTGGGATCAGGCAATGTTGGCTCCTCAACAATCTGGATCGCTCCCATTCAAGGCGGAGTATGGTCACCCGATGACAAGCGAATTGTATTTCTCAATCTAAATTTTAGCAGTCAACTCTTGTGGTCGATATCGGTGAACGGCGGCGATCCGAAACAAATCACAACGAACGAAACGGGAAAGGCGGGCTATCCCGTTTTCTCTCCCGACGGACATGGACTCTATTTCACAACTGGTCCGGTGGCGTCGTGGCTGCCTATTTCGCCTGAGAGTGGCGGCCCAATCGGGGGCCCGGTAAAGCTGACAGATGTCGGTGCCTCAGTAATATCCGGCTTGTCGCTTTCAGCAGACGGCAAGAAGCTGGCCTACAGCGTTCAGACACAGACCAGCAATATTTGGTCGGTCCCGATTTCGGCAAAAACAAACGAAGCGACCGGCTCGCCCCAAGCTTTCACCAATCAAACAGGCGCACGAAACAATCAACCGGCATTCTCTCCTGACGGCCACAAGCTCGCATTTATGGAATATTTGCGTGGCGGCGGAGCAGACATCTGGGTGGCTGATGCGGACGGCAAGAATCCCGTGCAGGTGACTGCTAACCCGAGGAACCTGGTACCGAACTGGTTCCCTGATGGAGATCAGATCGCGTTCGTCTCCAGCCGTGATGGACATTGGAATGTGTGGGCCACCTCGTTGAAAAGCCGAAGAGAATTTCTCCTCTTCGATCTCGGGCGCGATATTCAATACGCTCGATTGTCGCCTGATGGTAAACAGATCGCTTTCAATCTGTCGGATAAAGGAGTCATTAACCTCTGGACAGTTCCAGTGTCCGGAGGACAGCCGAAACAGTTGACGTTTGATAAAGAGTTGGCGGGATTTCCCGCGTGGTCGCCCGATGGAAAGTTTCTCGCTTACCAGATGAAACGTGGCGATGATATTTACTTGATGATTATGCCGGGTGACGGTGGCGAATCTGTCCAACTGACTTCCGGTCGCGGCCGAAGTTGGCCTTACAGTTTCTCGCCTGATGGAGACAAGATAGTTTTTGCCGGCGACCGCGATGGTGTCTGGAATGTTTGGTGGGCCTCTCGCTCGACAAAGACGCAGAAACAATTGACCAACTACACAAAGCCGAATGCTTTCGTTCGGTATCCGGCCTGGTCACCTCTCGGCAATCAGATTGCTTATGAGTATGCTGAAACTGCGGGCAACATCTGGCTGATGGAACTGAAGTAGAATAGCGACATCCTGGTTTCAATTCTCGAACGCGAACCGCGGCTTCTGACCAGTACAGGTCGAAACGTTCCAGAGACGCTTGAGTTCGTCATCACAAAAGCACTGACAAAGGATCGAGAGGACCGCTATCAAACCGCAAGAGAGATGCTCGCGGATTTGCTGGGCTGGGACACTTGTACGCCGCTTCAGGTGAGAGGGCCAAGGCCGAGGACGTAATCGCGGAATTGGACCAAATCTCAAGAACGAGGTAGGTGCCGGCAGACGATATCGCCGTGGTCCATGCAGGTCTGGGCGATAACGGCCAGGCATTTGAGTGGTTGGACAGAGCCTATCAGGAACACTCAAGCTGGTTGGCCTACCTTAAAGCTGCGCCAAGGATGGACGCTCTAAGATCGGACTCTCGTTTTGCCGCTCTTCTGAGGCAGGTCGCATTAATTTAATTTAACTCCTTTGGAGTCGAGGACCGTTTCTCGGCATCGAGATCGACCTCGCGCAAACCCCACTTGTTCTCGAGTACGAAGACCTCGGGTGCGTAATCCCGGTTCACCGTTAGCGTCTCAGGGGTCTGATAAGTGATGGTGATCTTATAGTGATCCTGAGGCCGGGTTAGCGAGATTTGGGCGGGCAATAAAAGGTTTCCTTCGGCGCCGAATTTCCTCAGCGCACCGTAACTGACATCGGTAATCAGTAGACCCTTCTCATCGAAAGTTTGTAACCGAGCCAGACGGATCCCGCCCACGCGATCGAACCAGAAACGTCGCAGCAGATGTGCTGAATTATTGCCAACGGCCTGAAACTCATCGAGAAAATAATAGCCGCGCATGATGCGATTCTTGCTGTTTGGCTGGCTCGTATCTTTCTCTGATTCAAAAAACTCGCTCTGTGCGTACACGACTCCGCTGGCGCGCGGGTCGAGCGCGCTGATCAGCAGCGCGTCGGTAAGATGCTGTGGGCGCAGATTCGAGAGCGCGTTTACAGTTTGGGCCTCCGAACTCGATTTATCTTTTTTCCC
>QHXE01000120.1 GCA_003222835.1 Acidobacteriota bacterium
AGAAGTGAAGTCAGTGAAGAAGAAACTGAAGGACAAAGCCTTCGCGCGTTCTGTCAATCGCGAAGATATTTATCAGGGTGTTCAGGAACTTGACGTCGAACTCGATGAGCACATCCGATTTGTGATCGATGCGCTTAAACCGGTTCAGAAGGAAATCGGGCTCGGACCGAGAGAAGAGCAACCTGCGATTGGATAACTTATCGCGCCGGTCGTGCTTGATAGGTTCGCGGAATGGCCAGCCTGTTAGGGAACAATCGCGAAGCAGCGAGATAGAATCCAATAGTTAGAAACAGGGCCAGGATGGCGGTAATCATTGCCTGAGTTTTTCGTCTTCGGGCGGTGTGACGGTAGGCGAAGACGCCCGCGTATACTATGAAGACGAGCGGCACGGCGGCGCTCGCGAGCAAAAACCAGTCATGACGTGCCAGCTGTCCGGCAGAACCAAACAAGGCGATCGCGAGCGTGCTCCACAGCCCGCAAGCAACAACGGCGGCAGCGAACGATGTTAGAACGAGCAGTCTCCAGCGCATCGGGACTCTTTCGTAACTAAAGTCTCAGTCTTTTCGAGGGAAATAAGGATGCAAGGATATCACAGCGTGATAACCGACCACACCATATTCACCGATCGACGGTCGGAAGAGGCGTAATTAGAAATGAAAGTTCAGGTGCAAGTGGTCAGAGTTCAAACTTAAGGTTGCTGTCCACGAAAGCCGCGAGCTAAAGCTTGAATTCTGAACACGTGTCGCTCGTCTGAAAATGCTTACGCGCAGCGCCCTCATTTATCTTTCGCGCCAGGAACGGCTGAAAGAATTTGCGTCTCGTTTCAAGCTCTTTAAGAAGCTCACCACTCGCTTTATTGCCGGCGAAAATATTAAGGAAGCCACAGCCGCAATCCGCGATCTCAATGCGCGCGGATGTTCGGCGTCGTTCGATCATTTGAATGAATCGGTCACCAGCCCGGCGGAAACGGAAGCCGAAGTGCGCGAGTATCTCGACGTTCTCGCCCACATCGACGAAAGCGGGATCGATTCAAATGTCTCGATCAAGCTGACGCAATTCGGACTGGAGATCGATCCCGAACTGACCTACCAAAATGCGCGCCGAGTCGTTGAAGACGCCGCCCGCCGCGGCAACTTTGTGCGGATCGACATGGAAGGTTCGAACGTGACTCAGGCGACGATTGATGTCTTTAAACGTTTACGCGCCGAGTTCGGCCTCAACGATGTAGGCATCGTCTTGCAGTCTTATCTTTATCGCACGATGGATGATGCGCGGGATTTGCTGAAGATGCCCGCGCGCATTCGCTTGTGCAAGGGTGCTTACGACGAACCGCCCGAAGTAGCGTTTCCCGAGAAAAAGGACGCGGATAATAATTACGTCCAAGTGATGAAAGTGCTCTTATCAAGCGGCATTTATCATGGAATTGCGACCCACGATCCGAAGATGATCGAGGCAACGATTGATTTTGCGCAAAGGGAAGGTATTAGCAAAGAAGCGTTTGAATTTCAGATGCTCTACGGCATCCGCCGCGATTTGCAGGAAAAGCTTGCGAAGGACAATTATCGAATGCGGGTGTATGTGCCTTATGGCGAACGCTGGTATCCTTATTTCATGCGCCGCCTGGCGGAGCGGCCGGCAAACATCTGGTTTGTTTTGAAGAATCTTTGGAAGTAGGATTCAAGCCACAAAAAGGCACAAGAGGCACAAAGAAAGGAAACAAAGAAAGAACCCGGCGAAATGCGCTTTTCTCTTGTGCATTTTGTGCCTTTTCGTGGCAGATTTAATAGCTGAATGGAAAACTACATCTGGATCTTCTGGATCATCCTCGGCGCGATTTTGGTAATCGCTGAGATCTTCACAACCGGATTTGTGCTGCTTTGGTTCGGCATCGGCGCGCTGGCTGCAGGCTTGGCTGGACTCGTAGGCATCCATAGCATTACTTTGCAGTTTCTGATCTTTGCGGTTGTGTCGATCGCTTTGACTGCGGCTTCGCGCACGATCTTCGTCAACTACTTTTCGCGCGAGAAGAGCGGTGGCGATCTGAAATCCGGATTCGAAGGCCTTCCCGGCAAGATGGGCACAGTGGTGTCGTCGAGCCGCGGCGCATTGCACGAAGGCGCAGTCAAAGTTTTCGGCTCAACCTGGACCGCATATCCCGCAGATGGAGAGGAGCCTCTGGAAGCCGGCGACCGCGTCGTGGTGGAGCGCATACAGGGCGCGTCAATCTATGTCAGACGAGTCGGGGAAGGAAGAGATTGGCGAGGGAAAGAGCTGGGTCAGTAATTTGAAGGCAAGATCATTTTCCATTTGTCATCTTAAAGCCCTCTCCCTTTGGGAGAGGGTTGGGTGAGGGCTTAGCTAAACAAGATATACCACCACTCTGTTTTCTCTTTTTCCTATGCTTCGCACCCTCACGCTTAGCCCCTCTCCCAAAGGGAGATGGGAATTAAAATGAAAACTACCAAATTCTATGTAATGACAAATGGAAAATGATCACCGATGCTCGGTATCCGCCTCTGTCTCATCCAGCGTCTTGTCTTCCTCAAGCGGCGGCAACTCGACCGTGATCCGATCATGGCTTGAGTTACTCAGTTCTTCACCAGTAAATCGGGCCAGCACCACTGTAATGTTATCCTCGCCGCCGCGATGATTCGCCTCATCGACCAAAGCCTTGCAAGCTGCCGCCAAGTCATCCCCGGACTCCGAAACGATTTGCCGGATCTCTTCGTTGCGAAGTTTGCCTGAAAGACCATCACTGCAAAGCAGGAGCATATCGCCTTGTCGAATCTGAATTCGGGCAGTGGCCGGCAGCAATTCGGTTTGGGCTCCCAGAGCTTGAAGAATCACGTTACGAAACATGTGCGTCTCGGCTTCTTCTTCGCTGATTTGTCCGACATCGACCAGTTGTTGCACCAGCGATTGATCTTTCGTAGCCAGACGAATCTGTTCGCCGCGGATGACATACGCTCGGCTGTCGCCAACCTGCACCAGGTCAAGCTTGTCGCCTTTGATTGCGGCTCCGGTCAGCGTGGCGCCCATGCCGCTGCAACGGCTGTCTTCCAGGCTCTTGTTGTGAATATTGCGGTTCGCCTGTAGCGTGGCTTGCTTAAGACAATCAATTAACGGAGCATCGGGTTCGCACCCAGGCCCGTCTGTGTTCTCGCCCAGCAAGACATCTCGCACCGCTTCGATGGCCATGCGGCTGGCGACATCTCCGGCCAAAGCGCCCCCCATTCCATCTGAAACGACCAGCACCAGACCCGCCTCGCCGAGGGGGAACTCGCGCATGTCCTCCGGGTTTTCGGCGCCGTCGGACCCGCTCCACGTTTGTGCCGTCGCGAGATCCAGGAGCAGAAAGTTATCTTCGTTGCCACGGCGCACGCGGCCCACGTCAGACTTTGCTTGAAGCTCAACCAGCATAAGTTGGTGAATAGTAAATGGTGAATGATGAATAGTGTCAAGCGTGGCACAGACTTCAGGTCTGCGATCCTTCGCCACGGCCGATGAACTAAAGATCACAAATCGAAAGTCTGTGCTACTTTACGATTCACGATTAACTTTTTCAAGAGCTTGATCGAGATCGGCAATTATGTCGTCCGTATCTTCAATGCCGACCGATATGCGCACTAAGCCATCGGTGATTCCCAGCCGCTCGCGCACTTCCAACGCCACCGACGCGTGGGTCATGGTCGCCGGATGACAAATCAAAGTCTCGACTCCGCCCAGGCTTTCCGCCAGCGTGCACAGCGTTACAGATTCTAACACTATGCGTGCCGCGGCGAGCGTGCCGACATCAAAAGAGACCATGCTACCGAAACCCTTCTGCTGCCGTTTGGCTAGTTCGTGTTGTTTGTGCGAAGTCGAACCCGGATAATAAATCTTCTTCACTTTGGGATGATCCTCGAGAAAGGCGGCGATCGCACGTCCGGATTTATCATGTTGCTCCATTCGCAGCGCCAGCGTTTTCGTGCCGCGCAAAACCAGCCACGAATCGAAGGGCGAGAGAATGGCTCCCGCGCTGTTCTGCACAAACGCTATCCAGTTGGCGTCCTCTTCGTCATTCAAAACCACCGCGCCGCCTACGCCGTCGGAATGGCCGTTCAGAAACTTGGTCGTCGAATGCACTACGATGTCCACGCCAAAATCCAAGGGCCTTTGCAGGTAGGGCGACATGAATGTGTTGTCACAGACCACTCGGACACCCGCAGCGTGCGCGACCTCAGAAACAGCTTTTAAATCAGTGACGATCATTACCGGGTTCGTCGGCGTCTCGACGAAGATCATGCGGGTATTGTCTTTGATTGCTGCTTCGACGTTGGCGATTTCGGATGTATCGACAAAGTCGAACTCGATCCCATAGTTTGAAAGAATGCGCTTGAACAAGCGGGCCGTGCCGCCGTATGTATTGTCGGAAACGATGACATGCTCTCCGCTTTTTATCAGGCGCAGCGTCGCGTCGATTGCTGCCATGCCCGATGCGAACGCATAGCCGAATTTCGCACCCTCCAGTGCCGCCAGATTGCGCTCCAAAGCCAGACGCGTTGGGTTGGACGTGCGTGCGTATTCAAAGCCCTTGTTCTTGCCTAAAGCCTCTTGCGCGTAAGTCGATGTTTGATAGATTGGTACTGAGACCGCGCCGGTCGCGGAGTCCGGCTCCTGGCCGACATGTATTGCTGTAGTAGCGAACCCCATAAAAGGAATCGAAGCTCGGAAAGCAGAATTCGGAAGCTGTGATTGTGAAGCCGGATAGTAGCCTGCGCATCATTTTAGTGTCAATTCGCGGAAGATGACGGATGCGCCTCCATTGCGGTAGGTAAGCCAAATCTGAGTATTCCAATGCTTCTCATTCCCACGATGCTTTAGTCTAGAAAAGAAGCACCACGGAGGTACTGAGAACACGGAGAAGTACAAAGACTAATTTTTCCGACAGACTCCTGACGCAAGGTCTGAATGAGAGATCTAACTACAGGCAGTTACTATCCCGGCAATAGGATTCAGGTTTCAGTATCTGATAGGATCGAGTATC